>JAITPD010000037.1 GCA_031289615.1 Lactobacillaceae bacterium
TGGTTGGTGCGTTCTATGTGTGCTGATTTTTACTTCGCCACGGATTATACAGGCATTGAAGGAGATGTATGTCTCGGTCAAGCTGTGTAACTTTGTGACAAAGAAAAAACGCAAACGTACAGAACGTAAGCGCTGATCAACATTTCTCTTGGGCTTGTCGGCATCGAGGTCCAGAACACCTTGATGCCTTTTTTGTATGTTCTAATTATATAACATGTACCATGAGCTTTTCAAGTTAAAATTTTTATTGGTAATAATAAAAAGTAGCCGAAAATCTTCATTCAGCTAATTATTTCTTATGTGTTCGGAACGCCTGTGCTAATTGTGTAATTCACCGTATCTGTATACCTTTCAGCATACTTAAAGCCTGCTTGTGAACCTATCAAAATCGCATAAACCGGTTGCACCGTAGCAGTGTCTTTCTCACCATCAGCCTCAAACGTAATATGACCGCCCGTGCTTAACGAATCATCACTCGCTGTCTTGCCAAAGATATAAGTCACCCCTGTTGAATCATGGTCGTTCTTTATTTGCCAACCGTTAGTTGAAGTGACACCAATCGTGATCAAACTTTCAGCATATGGCAATTTAGGATGGGCACCTAATGTCACGTTGTCAGTTCCATTATTAGTAGCGGTTGAAATCGTGATACCAGTTGGAATCGTGATCGTATAACTTGGTGCAACATTGTAATGAGCATTTGTTTGCCTATCTGGATCTGGCGGACGGGTTCCCTGCCAAACATAGGTATCCGTTGTTCCCTGACCATTGTGTTGAGTAATAATATCAGCTGCCGTCAATTCATCCCCTTGCGGATGATGAGCATCCCAGGAACCTACAAGGCGCCATTTAATTGAATTAACTGTATAGATCGAGTCAAAAAGCGTGTCCTCAACTGGATCCGGCAAATACGCCCAATAATATAAACTATACTTATCACCAAGCGTCAGTTCCCACAAACTCGTACAACCACTAAACATAAACATCGTATCAGTGGTTGCGTAAAGATTTGTCGTATCAAAACTACTTAAATCTAGCTGTTGCAACGAAGAACAACTATTAAACATACTACTCATATAATTCACTGAACTAGTGTTAAAGCTTGTTAATCCAGTTATTTGTTGTAATTGATTACAATTTTGAAACATGCCAATCATATTTGTAACTATATTTGTTTTTAAACTACTTACATCTAGTTGTTTCAGTGACCTACACTGATAAAACATGTGATTCATATTTGTAACTAAATCCGTTTTAAAATCACTTAAATCCAGTGACTGCAACGCATTACAATTAGCAAACATATATTGCATGTTTGTAACTGAACTCTTATTCAAATTTTTAAGGCCAGTAATTTCCGTACAATTATCTAGGCTAAACAGATAACCTGAATTTGCATTGGCGATAACTCCTGGCTTAATTTCAACCGAATTAATCGTTTGTCTAGTACCATTCAAATTCCATTCAGTATTACCAGTTAAAACACCCAGTGTCCCGCTTTCCCCAATGGTTGGCTGGATTGTCAAAACACCACCCGTTATATCCCAGCTACAAGTTCCACTCGTCCCCTCAGCATCCGCCGCATGCACCACTGCCTGCCAATTCGGCACAATCATGCTCACGGCCGGCGTCACGCTCCCCACGATCAGCACACTTAAAAGCAGTAACACTTGCGTCATTCGTTTACTGATCTTATGAATTGTCATCGCCATACTCCTAGTATCCGTAGTTTTGTCTTAATTGTACGGAAGTAATTAGCATAGAGCGTGCCTTTATTTTATTTTATTTTATTTTATTTTATTAAGATTATGTCAAAGGTGTGAATTAGTCCAAAATAACGGATTAAAAATCAATTTATTACTACAGTTTTATACTTTCACCGCAGAATAAAACGCCAATGTTCAAAACATCAGCGTCAATTCCAAATTAGTTATTCTGCAATATCTGCGTTGTACTTCTTTTCACCAACATGCTCTTCGCCCAATGAAACGAAATCATATGAGATCTTTGCATTACGCTCGAATTCAGCCAAACCATAATTAACAATTTCGTCAATCAAATGCGTATAGCTAAGTCCAGAAACTTGCCACATTTGCGGATACAATGAAATATTTGTAAATCCTGGCAAAGTGTTTGGCTCACCCAAATATGGCGTTCCATCAGAATCAAGCATGAAGTCCATCCGAGTCAAGCCAACGAGTCCCAAAGCTTTGTATGAATCAATCGCCATTTGTGAAATTTCAGTCACAAGCTTCTCTGGCAATTCAGCTGGCAACTCAAAGATCATTCCAGATGCGTCCACGAACTTATTGTTGTAATCGTACCAAACGTCAGGGTCTGAATCTGGCAACACGACTCCACCAATTTTAGACACGCGTGGCTCTTCATTTCCAAGTACTGAGATAAAGACTTCACGAGGATGATCCAATGACTTCTCGACCAACACCTTATAATCGTATTGGAATGAATCAGCCAAGCCAGCCTTGTATTCCTCCGCGTTTGAAACACGTGAAATACCAACTGACGAACCTTGCTTGGCCGCCTTCACGAACAAGACTTCTGTTCCAAGCTCTGCCACCAAAGATTCATACGTGTAATCATCCTTGTTTTGATCCGTCAATAGCACATAATCAGTGTTACGAACTCCAGCTTGGTTTAAAATCCTCTTTGTTAAGTCCTTATCAAATGACAATGCTGAAGCCGCTGTTCCAGGTCCAATATATGGCTTTTGCAACAAGCGGAACAATGCTTGCAATGTTCCGTCTTCGCCCAAATTACCGTGCACAACTGGGTAGAACAAGTCAATCTGCTCGAGTGCTCCCAAGTTCTTAATCGTTGCCAAAGGATCTTTTGTATTTAACTTAGCCATGGCTGCAGCGACAATTGGGTCTTCATCTTCACCTTCAAAAACGCGCCATGAATCTTCTGGGTTCATGATGTACCCAGCTTTTGAAATCAAGAAAATCGTTACATCATACTTGCTTTTGTCCATCGCATCATAAATATTGCGAGCCGAACGCTTTGAAACATCGTGCTCAGATGAATTTCCACCAAACAACATTGCAATGTGTAATTTTTCAGTCATGATTGAACCTCATTTTTTATTTGTAGTCTTCAGTGTATCAGGGTCTTAGCTTTGTATTAGCAAATAACCCCTAGTCTTTACCTTATATTAAAAATTGGCGTGCATCATCTAAATAATTGTGAATCGGCTTAGGCAAATCTGGCTGTAATAACAACGAGGCCAATATCCTAGTCTGGTTATAGTACAAATTCCAACCAGCTTCACTTTCTTGCTGCATTTGGCGCGTCATCTCTTGGCGCCACTGCTTTAACTGCTTCAAAAAATACGATTCGTAAAGTTTATTAGTATTCACCCAAGTTGTCAGGTAACCAGTAATCCGACCGACCTCGCCAGTGATTAGTGGCGTTTCAAGTCGCTTGAGGCGTTCAAGCAAAATTGTCTCAAGGAAAATCTTGTCAGCTCGCGCCATTTCTGGATCCATTGTTAGTTCGTCGAGCAAGTTTCCGATATGCGTAAATGCATGCGCCCAACCTTTTTCGCCCACAAATCCTCTGGTATCACGTTCTAGTGCAATGTAAGTTGCAACTTGATCAATTGCAGATTCGCGTAACTCTGTACTGTACAACTCAAGTGCATTTTTGCGATTAGCGTAAAACAACAGTGCCAACACAAAGATTGAAAATGAACGTAAAAAAATTCCATCATTTTCTTGCTCGGTGATGTGTGAAAAAATCACTGAATCTTGCAAAACATAACGGGTCATCAAAACAACCTGCGCATCTGTAAATGCAGATTGCTGCAATCCTTGCATGAGCGTCATAAAGACCCCATGATCGCGCAATTCCAAATCAGTTTGGCGCAATCCACTCATAATATTGAGCACTTCTTGGTCAGTAATTAAAACAGCTGTGTTAGCAACCAAGCCTTCTTGAATCGCGCTCAGCTTTGTAAACAACGGCTCTGTTTCGGCCTCTGTCAATTGCATCACCGGTGTCGATGGGTCTAGTTCCAATTCATCCAGTAAACGTCCGATTTCCGCTCCCAATGAATCTAGTAATTCTCCGTTGTGCACCCGCTGGCGTAACAACTGCAATTCATGCCGAACATCTTCAACTGTGTAATCCATTTAAATCCTCCCGGAACTTGTAAAATCTCGTTACCTCTATTATCCACGATTATGGACAAAAATGACAACATTTAATTCATTGGTTGACTGATTGACGTGAAACTAAAAAAGGAGCTGGTTGCCCGGCTCCTTCTTAGAATGATAATACTAGGATTATTCAGCTTGAAACACTGGTTCATTTTTATTCTGACAAGTGGAAATAATACGTTGCCACCGTCACATCACGCGTTGCCAAAGCCGAACGCAACCGCAAACTATTTTGGTTGTGCAAAGCATTTTGCCATGAAGAATGCGGAATAAACTGCGGAATCAAAACCGTCAATGAACGATTGCGGTCCTTTGCACCCTTTGCAATTTCATCGACAAAGCGCAAAGCTGGCACCGTAATTGAACGATACGAGGTGTGCACGTCGACATAGCGCACATCTGGGAATTCACGTTTGAACTCAACTCCCAGCCTGTATTCACGCTCCGGATTTGAATCAAATGAAACGTGTAACGCCATGACCTTATCGCCAATTGATTTCGCATAATCGACCGCTTCGGCCGTAACTCGCGTCAAGTTAGAAACCAAGATGATGACCTCTGAACCTTCGTAATGATGCCGCTTGATTGGCTCATTCGAAATCACCTTCAACTGCTTAGCGATGATTTGATAGTGCTTCTTGACCTTTAAGAACATATGCAACAAGATCGGCATGATGATCAAATATGGCCAAACTCCGCCAAAATGCAAGAGGAACAACGTCACAACCAAGACGGCCGAAATTGCAGCTCCGACAAAGTTGATAATCGCTTTACCAATCCAGTGGCCATCACGTTCGCGCCACCAGTGAATAATCATTCCGGATTGCGAAAGCGTAAACGGCACAAACACACCTACCGCATACAATGGAATCAATGCTTCTGTTGAGCCGTTGAAAATCAAGATCAAAATAATTGAACCGATTGCAAGTGACATGATTCCATTTGAAAATCCTAGACGATCACCCTTATCCAAGTAGATATGAGGCATAAACTTGTCTTTTGCGAGATTGAAGGCCAGCTGTGGAAAGGCTGAGAATCCAGTGTTGGCAGCGACGGCCAAAATCATTGCCGTAGAGATTTGGAGCAAGTAGAACAAGACACCATGGCCAAAGACCGCCGTTCCAATATGGGCCAAAACCGTTGTGTGTCCGCCTGGAACAATTCCGTACCAATATGACAAGCTCGTCACACCGGCAAAGAAGAAGGCCAAGATGACAGACATCAAAACCAGAGTTCCGGCTGCATTTTTAGGCTTGGGCTCTTTAAAGTTTGGCACGGCATTTGAAATTGCTTCAACTCCAGTCAATGAAGATGATCCGCTTGAAAACGCCCGCATGAAGAGCAACAATGTTAATCCTTGGAAATTGGTTCCAACTGCAGCTGTTGCTTGATATTCCACATGCCCAGTCACAATGTTGTACAAACCATACAAAATCATAAACGTCATCATCACGATAAACGCGTAAACAGGAATTGTCAGGAAGCCCGCAGATTCGCGCACTCCACGCAAATTAATCGCCATCAAAATCAAGACAATCACGATCGCAATCGGAATCGCAAACTTGTGCAACGATGGCACAGCTGAGACAATCGCCGCCGTTCCAGAAGTGACAGAAACCGCGACCGTTAACATGTAGTCAACTAACAGCGAACCACCGGCGACCAAACCGGGCATTTTCCCCCAGTTTTTTGAAGTCACCATATAAGCGCCACCACCAGAAGGATAGGCGTGGATAATTTGGCGATATGAAAGCGTGATGGCACCCAAAAGAACCAACACCAACATCGCGATGGGCAGTTGCAACCAAAGTGCCATTGAACCGGCAGCCAACAAAGCTGTGGTGATTTGTTCAGTTCCATATGCAACTGATGAAAGTGCGTCCGAAGAAAGCAGGGCCAAGGCCTTACCTTTTCCTAAATGTTGTGAGCCCTCGTCCAACGTCTTTAAAGGCTTACCAATCAACAAACGCTTTAGATAGCGCCACATAATTTCTCTCCCTTTTAATGCTGATGTTTAATTCGTTATGTATTTTTAATAACGTAACTTTTTCTTCTCTACAAAATGCTATTGTATGCTTTTTAACCAGCTTTGTCTAATAAAATAAAACAGTGTAGGGTTAGTGGGTTAGTATTGCTAATTAATGCGTTGGGCTAGTTGTGAAATATTGGGCTTCGTTTGCTCAGCTTCGCTAAAGATTCTTTACGTTCGGATGGCCCTGCACGATTCATTATGCGTTTTGTTGGCGATTTATCGCTTAGCAAAACACGATCCGCAGTACTTAGTTGGGCAGCTGTGTCATACAGCTGGGCGACTTAGTAACGAAGGTGGTTCGAATGACAAAATAATTTGCCATTTTCACGGCGCTAAAGCCCGCGTGAAAAAGTTCGCCTAGATTCGGCAAGGGCTGGTCATCCGACGAAAGAATCGCTCCGCTGAACAAGCAAAGAGCAATGTTTTAATAAAACATCTTGATCATTTTATTTTAAGCGTGTTGGTTTGAGATGATGATAGTAGGTGATCAAGCGAGGTAGCGGCACCAATTCGACTAAATTTCGGTCCACCGAAATTAAAAGTCGAGTGGGACCGTGTCGCCACTTACTATCTTTATCGAAAATCCACCACGTAAGTAAAAAATGATCAAGATGTTACACAACTAGCACTACGCATTAATTAAAAGTCAGCAGGATAGATTAAAAAAAGACCGATGAATAAATTCATCAGCCTCGGGTCGTAATTAATAGATTCAATTACTTTTTGACTGCAGCTGCACGCCGGGCATCATGAAGTGCCTTTAAAGCGCGCTTGCGAGTCTTGATATTTGGGCTTTGCATCTTTCGACGAGCTGAAGCCACATCCATACGTTCTGCCATGATTAAGATCTCCAATTTGTTTAAATTTGTGCAAATAGGGACGGAGAAACTTTCATTTCTCTAGCAATCTTCTTACTTACAAACAGTAACTATACGCTGATTGATGCTTTTTTTCAAGTCAAAGGGGTTAACATTTACTTTGCCTTCGCAGCTTTTTCACGTGCTTTATCTCGTTTAATAATCGGTCCAAGATATTGACCGGTATATGATGCTTTCACCTTGGCAATCTCTTCCGGCGTTCCAGTAGCAAGAATCGTTCCGCCACCTTGTCCACCTTCTGGACCCAAATCAATCAACCAATCAGCAGTTTTAACCACGTCCAAGTTGTGCTCAATCACCAAAACAGTGTTGCCACCGTCAACCAAACGCTGTAAAACATCTAAGAGCCGCGAAATATCATCCACGTGCAGACCAGTTGTTGGTTCATCCAGAATGTAAAATGTCTTTCCAGTCGAGCGCCGTTGCAATTCTGAAGCCAACTTCATTCGTTGTGCCTCACCACCTGACAAAGTCGTCGCCGATTGACCAAGTTGAACATAGCCCAATCCAACATCGACAATCGTTTGCATCTTCCGCCGAATCTTTGGAATTGCTGCAAAGAAATCGAGTGCTTGCTCGGCCGTCAAATTCAACACTTCAGCAATATTTAGCCCGCGATACGTGACTTCCAATGTTTCAGAATTAAAACGAGTCCCACCACAGACTTCACACTTCACGTAGACGTCCGGCAAGAAATTCATCTCGATTTTCAAAACGCCGTCACCCTTACATGCCTCACAACGGCCACCCTTAGTATTAAATGAGAACCGGCCCTTTTTGTATCCGCGAATTTTCGCTTCGTTCGTTTGCGCAAAAAGATCGCGAATATCATCAAACACACCGGTATATGTCGCTGGATTTGAGCGTGGAGTCCGACCAATGGGGCTTTGATCAATATCAACAATCTTGTCAATATTTTCCCAACCAGTCATTGACTTGTATGCACCCGGCTTCTCTGTATTTCGATTAATTTCTTTTTTAAGCGCTCTCTTCAGGACCGAGTTAATCAATGATGACTTTCCAGAACCAGAAACTCCTGTCACACCAATAAATTCGCCCAACGGAAAATCAACATCAACATTCTTCAGATTATTTTCGGAAACACCTTTCAGCGAGATAACTTGACCATTCCCAGCCCGACGCTTTTTCGGAACCGGAATAAACTTTTTCCCAGTCAAATACTGGCCGGTCAAAGAATTTTTATTTGCTTCAACCTCTTCAGGTGTTCCATAAGCCATAATCTCGCCACCGTGTTCACCAGCTCCAGGACCAACGTCAATCAAATAATCCGCTGCTCGCATGGTATCTTCGTCGTGTTCAACCACAATCAAAGTATTACCCAAATCGCGCATCTTCTTCAATGAATTAATCAGCCGATCGTTGTCGCGTTGATGCAAACCAATTGAAGGTTCGTCCAAGACATACATGACACCCGACAGATTTGAACCAATCTGAGTTGCCAAACGAATTCGCTGTGCTTCACCACCTGACAACGTTCGCGCTGAACGAGCCAGTGTCAGATAATCTAAGCCAACATTTTTCAAGAAAGTCAGACGATCCCGAATTTCCTTGCAAATCGGCCGCGCAATCTCAGTATCTTGTTCACCAAATGTCACATGCTCAAAGAAATCTAATTCTTCATCAACTGGCATCGCTGAAATTTGAGCAATATGCTTGCCCCCAACCTTAACTGACAAAGCTGCTGGGTTTAGACGATAACCTTGGCACGCATTACAAGAGAGTTCGTTCATGTAAGAACGCATCACTTCACGGGTAAAATCAGAATTTGATTCCTTGTAACGGCGATTAATATTGTTGATGACCCCTTCAAACTCAGTGTCGACATCGCGCACGCCACCAAAATCATTTTTATAATGGAAATGGAATGTTTTTTTGCCGGCACCATACAGCACCATATCCCGGTGTTCTTCTGACAATTGATCAAACGGAACGTCCATTTGAATGTCAAACTGTTCAGCAAACTGGCGCAACATTTCAGGATAATATTTTGTAGATATAGGATTCCAAGCGGCAATTGCGCCTTCTTCCAAAGTTAACGTTGGATCTGGAATCACCAAATCCATGTCAACTTCGAGCGTGATACCAAGCCCACCACAGACCGGACAAGCTCCCAGTGGTGCATTAAACGAAAACAATGCTGGCGATAACTTACCAACTCCAAAGTCTTTCAACGCACCGGTATAGTGGTCTGAGAAAGTATATTCTTTGCCATCCACAACCGCAGCCGTCACCAAACCATCCGCCATAGTCATCGCAGCTTCAAATGATTCAAACAAGCGTGTTCGAGACGAGTCACGAAGCACAATCCGATCCACAACAATTGCAATATCATGATATTTGTTCTTATCTAGATCAAAATCTTCTGAAATATCATGCAACTCACCATCGACCATTACTCGGATAAAGCCTTCTTTTTTAATCCGCGCAAAAGCCGTCGCATGTGAGCCACGCTTGTGTTGCACAATCGGCGACAAAATTTGCAAGCGAGTTCCTTCAGCTAATTCATCATTTAAGAAATTTAACATCTGATCAATCGACGGCTTGATAATCGTTCCATCAGCCGCAGCATCCGGCGTTCCAACTCGCGCAAAGAGCAACCGATAATAGTCATTAATTTCCGTGACCGTTCCCACTGTTGAACGTGGATTTTTTGAAGTCGTTTTTTGATCAATCGAAATCGCTGGGCTCAATCCATCAATCGAATCAACATCTGGCTTATCAGCTTGTCCTAAAAATTGACGCGCATACGCCGACAAACTTTCAACATAGCGCCGTTGCCCTTCTGCGTACAAAGTATCAAATGCCAATGAGCTCTTTCCTGACCCAGATAATCCCGTCATAACAACAAACTTGTCGCGCGGAATCTTGACGTCAACGTTCTTTAAATTATGGGCGCGGGCTCCACGAATCGTAATCCATTCACTTGCCATTTCCGTCCCTCTTTTCTTTTTTCTTGATACTCTAAGTATAACAAATTATGTCAAAAATTAAATAAAACCTAATTTTTTATGCTCAAAAATAAAAAGCTAAACCAGTTTTGGCCTAGCTTGTACTGTAAACATTATTTTAAGTATTCTTCCATATCGTATTCGCCCTTTTTGACCAAAGGATTGAACACCTCGAGCAATGACCAGTACGAAATTACCAGGAAAATCATCAAGAAATGCCACATTACAACGCCCCACGCATTTCCGTAATCATTTGAATAAGTGTTAATCAGGCGCCCTTTTACAATTAAAACAACCACCTGCTCAATCACAATAATCAACGCTGTCAAAGCACTGGCTGCAAAAAAGACCGTGATGATCATCAAAATAACTGACATAATATTTTCGAGCAAAATTCGCCCGATTCCTTTATTTTGACGAGATGTGATCACTTTTTTGTCCTCTTTCATGTGTATATTATCCAGCAACTCTATTTTACTACAATCGTTGCAATGTTTGTGGATCAGCTTGATTCTGATAAAACTTGCTTAGGCCTTGAGTGAAAAGGTCTGGCTCATCGGCGACTGCTTCAAACAACGTCAGACAAGACTGGAACTTTTGCGCATCCACCGTTCCAAAAATAGCCACTGGATCCGTTTGCTCTAAATCCAAAACAATTCCAACTGCTTGCTCGAGGCGAAATGCTAACGTTGGGTCCAGCAAATATTCGCGTGCTTCTTCGCGCCCAGCAATTCCATAGTACTCTGCTCGTGACGAACGCCCTAAGTCACGCAACTGCGGAAAGACCCACCAAATCCAATGCGTGACCTTCTGACCGCTTTCAAGCTCACTTAACGCATGCAAAAAAGAATCATCTGCATCCTGCGCTTCAACAAAACGCTCTAAACTATTTGCTAATGCTGGGTCTTGTAACATTCATTCGGCCCTCTCATCCAACGGCAATCTATTTTACAGTAGTAGCTCAAATTCCAAATTATTGTATTGGTCACGTTCGCGAATTTGACGATACCCAAATTCTTGTTCCGAACGCGTCAAAAGGTCAGTTTGCCAAACGATTTTTTCGGCACCATCTGCATACATGGCTTCTTTTAAATTGTTTAACAATGCAAGAATCTGACTTCCTTCATCTGCAGTCATCGAAATATACGAGCGTTCATCGTTACCATATTTTTTAGAAATCCGCTTCAAATCAACGTTTAAAACCTGCCGAGTATAAGCTGGGTTACGGTTCAAGCGCACACTAAAATTAATATGATTAAAATGCTCATCTCGACTATATTGTAAAATCATTGCTAAAAATTGATTTGCATCAACCTTTTCTCCCTTGTTTGCCATCAGTTCTCCCTTTATGCAATTCGTATCTTCTTGTATCAATTCTACCACAGACATGTTGTCCTTGTTATGAACTGCCTTGCCAATTTTTCACTTGCGTGGTGGCCTTTCAATAATGATAGTAAGTGACGACACGGTCCCATTCGACTACACATTTTTTCAAAATGAGTCGAATTGGTGCCGCTACCTCGCGTTTCCACCTACTATCATTATCTCAAACCACCACGCTTTGAATAAAATGGCAAGGTGTTCGATAATCAGCGTAGCGATTCTGTCGTCGGATGACCAGCCCTTGCCGAATCTAGGCGAACCTTTTCACGCGTGCTTTAGCGTCGTGAAATTGGCGAATTATTTCGCCATTCGACATGAATCGTGCAGGGCTAATCCGAACGTAAAGAATCTTTGGCGAAGCTGATTGCCATCTACCATACTGCTCCATATCTGGTACTACAAATTTTAACTTTCTTCGTCGTCTTGCGTCATTGAGCTTGGCATTGGCATCACAACCGCGTGCCCCGTGTGCTTCTTGATGTACTCAAAGACAATTCCTTCTCGCAATGAAGCCTGTGAAAACATCACACTTGGCGCCTCAATATATTGGAGCCCGGTAATCAAAGGTAGCATCCCGCCAACGATAATGTCAGAACGATCCTTGGCCAATCCAGAAATCTTACTACGCTCATCTTGATTTTTACCTAAAACATCTGCGAAGATATTAAAACAATCCTCAGCTGTTAGGCGATAACCGTGAACAGGTAGATCCATTTCACGGCGTTTCCGGCGCGCGATTTTAGCAAATGTTCGATTTGAACCACCAAGTGCAACAATTGGAAGATTGCGAGCATTTTGCAGCCACGACACATTGTTCAGCTGCCTTTGAACCGCCAAAAAAGCCTTGAATGAATGAAGGGCTCCAAGAAAGTTAGACAAAATCTAACCAACTTGGAGCTCTTTTATTATGACAAAATATAGTTTTGAACAGAAAGTTACAGTTGTGCAAGAATATCTTTCAGGCAGCTTGA
>JAITPD010000045.1 GCA_031289615.1 Lactobacillaceae bacterium
AATCTAGCCGAAATTTTTCACGCGTGCTTTAGCGCCGTGAAATTGGCGAATTATTTCGCCATTCGGCATGAATCGTGCAGGGCAAATCCGAAACGTAAAGAATCTTTAGCGGAGCTGATCAGCCAAAAAACCTACAACCACCTACACATCACTCCGAAATATTGTTAAACAATTTCGTCGTCAACGTAAACAAATTCGCCCATTCGTCATCACTGAGACCACTTTGATCAGTGAGCATCTTAGGCAGTGTCATTGCTTCCTCGCGTTTATCACGACCGGCCGGCAAAATATTCACCTGCACAACCCGCTCGTCATCTTGCATCCGAGTCCGCGAAAGAAACCCCTGGCCCTCCATCCGCTTGAGCAAAGGAGTCAACGTTCCTGATTCCAAATCTAGCAAACGCCCAATCTCGTTGACCGTCATTGGACTCTGATCGTACAAACTAACCAACACTAAATACTGCGGATAAGTCAGCCCCAGTTCCTTTAACATCGGGTTATACAACCGCTGAACTGCCCGCGAAGTCACGTATAACGCAAAGCACAGGTGGTTGTCGAGCGCAGTGTTTTCAAGTTCAAATTGCATTCGCTTCTCTTCCAATCTTTTGTCTAGTAGCCAATTAAATTGTGCACCATTTAACGCGTTTTGTCCAGCCTCAACCATGTATCGGTCACATTTCCACCAAGCGTTCATTTTCAATTACAAAATTCGTAAATTCTAAGTCACTCACAAATTGCTGATTATGCGACACCAATATAACCGCTCCATGATACTGAACTAAAAAATCATGTAACGCATTGATTGCTGACAAATCCAAAAAATTAGTAGGCTCATCCAAGATCAATAAATTAGCTTGAGTTAAAAGAGCTTTCACCAAACTGGTTCTGACACGTTGACCACCACTTAATGTCGCTACTTTTTGATAAATCATTTCACGACGGATCCCCATTGCACCCAAAAAATCACGTGCAATTTGTTCGTTTTCGACAGAAGTACTAAGAACATTTTCCAAAACAGTGGCGTGCTCATCCAAATTATCCAATTTTTGATCGAAATAACCGACTTTTGTTTTCTGCTGCAACGACAATTTATTCAAAATATGCTGAATGAACATCGTCTTTCCGACTCCGTTAACGCCGCTCAACAAAATTTTATCATTACCACGAAGCACAAGTTGTGGCTCACGAATCAATACTCTGCCATCCGGTGACAACACATCTTCATCCACCACACGAACTACAATTGTCTGAGCGCGTACATCCATTGTGTGCTGCAATTTCAGACTTTTCTTAACCTTTGGGCGTGCAACATTGCTTAGTTCATCAGCTCGCATCTGCATGCTATTGCCTTGTTTGTGCAGTTTTGCTTGTAAACTATCAGCCTTTAGTGAATTATGTTCTCGTTTGATCCTATCGCCGTGTTGGACCTTTTTCTGTGCTTCAAATCGCAGTTTTTGTGCATGCCGCCGACTGTCATTATATTTTTTCAAATCATCTGAAAATTGATGCTCGATCTTTTTTTGATACTCTTGATAACCCATCTGGAACTGCTGAACTTCTTGATTATTAAAAACCCAAAGACTATTTGCCATTGCTGTTAAAAAAAATTCATCGTGGGAGACCAAAATCAAAGTTCCATTAAAATGCTTCAGTACTTGAATCAACCACTCCTGATTCGCCATGTCCAAATTCGAAGTTGGCTCATCTAAAATCAAAATGTCAGGTTGGCGTTTCAAAGCTTCAAGAATGCTCCTTTTCATTTGTTGGCCACCGCTTTCAGCACGCCCGTCATTATTGAATTGCGGTACATATTCAATCAAACCATCAGCTGTGATTGAACCAGTATAATCCATATCATCACCGATAATCATTTTCATAAGCGTTGATTTGCCCGCGCCATTATCGCCCAAAACTCCGACAATATCTCCACCATTCACGTTTAGTTTAGTTGCTTGGAACAATAATTCGTTGTTTGCTTGTTTATCGACATTTTTAATGTGTATCATAAAGGCCAACTTTCTTTGCTTTTAACCACTCGCCTCAATCCATGTTCTTCGTTACCTACACATTGCGCGACGTCATATACTGCAATGATGGGAACAGCCAGACGAACTGATCCATCGCCTGCCGATCCATTTTCAACTGCGCATATGGCAAAAGTCCATTAATCTCATCCTCTGCCTCGTAACCAATCGCAGCCGCACCAATCAACAAATTATCATCGCCATAAACCAGCGTAATTTCGCCTTCTGTTTCGTTTTGCAAGAACTTAAACCAATCACCCGAGCTAGGCAAAATCTTCACTTGATGCCCCGCTTCATCAACTCCATCGACGACCAAACCAACTGGCATTGTTCCAAACTGTGCAATCCGTGGAATCGTGAACGCCACCCGTGGAATATATGGATATACAATCGCTTCTGTGATCTCACCTGTGAAGACGTGCCCAAGATACTTTGATTCGAAAGCTGCTACCGGCGTAATATCTGGCTGATGATGATTTGTCACATCGCCGGTTGCGTAAATATTTGGCACAGTGGTATGCAAAAATTCATCAACTTCAATCCAACCATTTCCATCGACTTGCACATCCGTATTCTCTAGACCCAGATGATCTGCATTTGAAGTCCGGCCAGTTGCATCTACCACGTAATCTGTTGCTGGCAACTTTTCTCCATTTGCCGTCAAAACAATCCCTTGCGCCGTTTGTTCAGCTTGCTCAAGAGTACTACCATAAATAATTTTCACACCTTGCTTGGTCAAAACATCCGCCATGCGCGCCACGTAATTTGGATAAAAGTCCTTGAGAATTTGTTGTCCACGAACCAAGATTGTCACATCTGCGCCAGCTTCTGCACTAATCGAAGCGAGCTCAACTGCAATCAATCCGCCACCGATTAAAGTAATCTTATTTGGCATCTCTGGCATATCCAAAAAATCATCACTCGTCTTGAATAACTCAGCACCAGGAATATCCAAATGATGCGCACGAGTTCCAGCAGCAATCACAATCTTGTCCGCTTGATATTCGACACCGGCAACCACGACTGTTTGATTATCCTTAAACTCTGCGTGCCCCTTGATGACCGTCACAGAATTTTTCTCAAGCTTCGTCCGGTTATTGTGGTCCTGTTGCCCAATAATTTCTTGCTTCACCTTCATCAAATCTGGCCAGTTGGTTGTGAGCTCATTGTTGAAAACACGGCCAACCATTCCATCTGTCAAATGCTTGAGCAAAAACGGCCGATCTAGCAAAATTTTGGCATTGCATCCTCGATTTGAACATACGCCACCAAACTTATCTTCCTCAATCACCGCAACATTTAGCCCCTTTTGCGCCATTGGAATAGCTCCGTTCCATGCACCTTGTCCAGAACCAATAAATAATACATCAAATTTACTCATAATCAATTTCCCCTTTGTCTGTTTTTTGCTTAATGCGTAGTGCTAGTAGTGAGTTATTCATTGCTTGATCAGCTTCGCAACTTGGTCATTTCTCACTTGCAACATGCTCAGCTTCGCTAAAGATTCTTTACGTTTCGGATTAGCCCTGCACGATTCATGGCGAATGGCAAAATAATTTGCCAATTTCACGGCGCTAAAGCACGCGTGAAAAAACGTTCGCCTAGATTCGGCAAGGGCTGGTCATCCGACGACAGAATTGCTTCGCTGAACAACACAAGCACTTGCCCATTTCATTCAAAGCGTGGTGGATTGAGATGACGATAGTAGGTGATCAAGCGAGGTAGCGGCACCAATTTGACTAAATTTCGGTCTGCCGAAATTAAAAGTCAAATGGGACCGTGTCGCCACTTACTATCTTTATCGAAAATACAACACGCAAGTGAGAAATGGCTAAGTTAGCAATTGGAACCAAATTGCAAAGCTGAGCATGCCACAAGCGAGAAATGGCCAAAACATTAAATTTCCAGCACTACGCATTACTTCCTATCTCTATTATAGATTTTTTTAGCAAAATAAACTTTTAATAACCATCCAAAACAAAAAACCACCCTCACCCGCCCAAAGCGAATGAAGGTAGTTTAGTTTTAGCTTTCTCTCAAAGCCGCGTGATTAGTCGTTACGCCCAAACTTTGCGCGTAGCTTTCCGGCATTCAACATGAAGAACATGATGAGACCGACAATCATCAATCCGATCAATCCAACCCAACCAGTCTTTGGCAAGATGCCTCCGAATGGATCGTTTGGATCACCAAGCTTGTAGTTGGCAACAAAGATGTCACCTTCGCCCGCTTGACCATTGATAATTCCCTTATCAGTCCGCGTCAACGTGAACTCATAAGGCTTCTCCAAGAGCTTGTAGCCAGTTGGCGCACTCTTTTCGATCAATTGATAATTTCCGCCTGCCAAACCACAGTATTGCAAATAACCATCTGATCCTGAAATGTGCGTTGTCGCATTTGCTTCAGCCAGAGTCCAGACCACGTCACCCATTGGAGAGTTAGCATCTGAATCCATCATCGGCATTGGCATTTCAGTTGTAGCGTCCGCGTGCATGAAGTAAACATAACGCGTCTTACCGGCTGCAACATCTGACTTCAATTGTGCAATATCTGCCGCGCTCGCTGTTCCCTTGTAACTAGGATATGCAGCGCTTGAATACAATGCGTTCAAAATCGTGCTAATGTTTGCGCTCGTTACTTGGTAAGCTAAGTTAAATCCGGCACCAGCCAAACCATTTGTGATCAGGTTGTTCTTCAAAGTTGGTGTTCCGTCGGTTTTAACGATTTCCCAACCAGCTGTGAATGTGTGCGTCTTGTCCTTAGCTGTTCCCTTAGTAAAGGTTGAAGCCCAGAGCAGTTCCACGTTGTTGACAATGTCGCCCGATTGAGCAGCAGTGTTTGCAAACGCGTCCATCGTCCAGTTCAACTTCCATGAACCATCTTTGGCACCATCTGCAAGCAAGTCTTCCATCTTTTCTTGGAGCCATGTTCGCAAATCAGCGTTCAATGATAGCAATGCATACCCATCTTCAACTGCCTTGCTTTGGTCAACTGTCCGTGAGGCTGCATCGAATGTGTAGACTGAAGTTTTTCCAGCCAATTCAATGTTAGCAGTAGCAGGTAAGTCAGCATTGGTCTTGGTTACAGTTGGCGCAGTCGCTGCATCGTAGGCAATCGCATTGCCATTAACCGTTGACCCAGCTTCGTTACTTGTATAACCAATTCCTTCGCCAGAATCGTGTTCTAACTCAGCAACTCCAAGTGCGTTACGAGGATACAAGTTTTGCATCATCTCAAACAATGAAATGCTTTGTGTCTTGCCGTTCTTGTCAGTATAAGTTAATGCTAACTTAGCATCAGTCCAATTTGAGTTGTAAGGAATCGTATCCAATAAATCATATTGGCTGTATGACCCGACATTGCGGTTCAACGTTGAGTTAATCACCCATTGGAAGATTTGTCCACGAGCAACACCTTGTGAATTATCACCAGTATTTGGCTCATTGAGACCATACGTCTTGCCATTGACAGTCACTGCTTTGTCCACAGTTGGCGCATCATAATCTTCAAAGGATGTTTCACCCGCTCCAATAATGATCGTCTTGTCTTCAGGGTCAACTTCTTCAGAAATCTCAACTGCGTGAATCCCAGGATATTGGTTAGTTCCGTCAAAGACTGGGTCAACCAAATATGGTGCAGGAACATAAATTTCAGCAATGAAGTATGATGCCCCGGCATTCATGATTGAAACTGGGTCATCATCCGAGCTAAATGTTGCTATTCCTGTTGCGTCCGTCGTACTAGTTAAGAATTTGGTTGAGCCCAAATATTTCTTAACAATATCATCCGCTTTTGTCGGATTATCTTTTAAATCTGTGATGATTTTTTGCACGTTGGCATAGAGTTCGTCAATGTTAACCGCATCTTGCCTTACTGCTAGGAACTGAGCGCCCTTAATCTTCTTAGCTGTTTCTGCGTCAGTCTTAGTTACCTTAATGGTTGCCGGGTCATATTGCTTGGCAAACAAATGCAAAGAATTATTTCCCGTGGCGTCATAGTAGTAATCACTAGCCTTATCAGAAACTGGGTTCATCATTGGCAATTGAATAATCATAGGCACAGCGAATGTTGATTCCATCGCTGGATCCTTATATGACGTAATCGCTTGCTTAATAACCCAAGTACCATTGTCTAAGATAAACTTAGTAGTACCGTTGCTATCAGTTGGCTCTGAATACTTAACAACTTTTTGAGCTTCATCGTTTTCGTCAGTGATGACACCGCGTTCAAGCCAGTATGCTAACACCTTATCACGAACCAATTCGTTCAAAGCGATAAACGACTCAACTGGCAATTCACCCAAAGCGTAATTGTATTCCAGAGTCCAAGGACTAATCTTTGCGTTATCGGTCTCTTCTAAGTTGTCACCTTCAGTATATGTTCCACCGTAGTACGTATCAACCTTGTGAGTTCCGTAAATGTCACTCCATTTGATGTCGATGTCTTTACCGGTTGGCGAAACATCCGCATCCAAGTGCCCAACCACTTCATCTGAAATAATTGGCTTGAAATCAGTTGCTTTTGTACCTTGCTTAACAACATAATCTGGCAACTTAAAGGCATAGAATGTCTTACCTTCCTGAGGTCGCCAATCTGAAATACGATTATTTTCTGCATCGTATTCTTCCATTGACTCCCAGAAGTCGGCTTCAGTTCCGTTACCCCAGTAGATGTGCTTATTCATGTTTTCCTTTGTCGCATAGTTGGCAACGGAATGAATAATTACTTCTGTCTCTGTTGGTCGGTTGTTTTTAGTTGTGGCATAGATTGGTTGAATCGTTGCTACCAACAAAGGTAGGATCAGCGTGACAATCAGTGCCAGGTTTTTAAATTTTTTCATTTTAATCTCCTAACGTCGTCCGCGCTTCACAATAGCGAATGCAACTAATCCCGCCCCGATAACCAAGAAGGCTACCAGTCCAATTGCCCCTGTCTTAGGGAAAATTGACTTTTCATAATTTTTGATGGCTAAGGTTCCAAGGAATTCTCCTTCTGCACCTTGAGTCACTCGTAACTCACTCGTTGTAAATAACCCAACTGGATTGTACAAATGTTCACCATATTTATGATACTTAACAAAGACCACATCATCTGGTGCTTCACGAGTTAACGTTGTTTGTTGATCCAACCCAGACGTTTCAGCCAACAAGAGCCAATCAGCATACGTCATTACTTGGAAGTAAACTGATTCGCTTTCCAAGATGTGTCCATCAGGTGCCTTAGTTTCCTTAATCTCATAGGTGACATTGAATGCCAGGTCTCCAGATTGAATTGGTGCTCCTGTTGCATCGTTCAAAGCAATATAATCAGTGTTTGTATCAGCAACGCGGTATCCAAATTCTGAACCAACCAATGGATTACCTTCTGCATCTAACTTACTAATCAAGATGTGTGTACTCTTCTTAGTATTTTGCACCTTAGTATAGTAGATATTTTCAGTCGCCGTTCCACGTGACTCAAATTCTAGCTCACCATTTGGATCGCTCATAACACCAAGTTCATTGACAACAATCGTGTACTTTCCATCGCCATCTTTGTCATAGCCAATGGGTACGCCGGTTTCTTCTAGTTCATATTGACCGGGGGCTAAATTCTCCCAAGTCCACAGTGCTCCTGGATGTGCATTTGGCGTTTCCAACTCAGGTGTCGTAAGCGCAGGTTGTTCGACCGTGTCATTCACATAATCCCAATCATGCGTCCTATTCAAAGTGAACTCCAGCCCTTCAGGTGAAAGGATAGTTTGTCCATTTGCGTCAGTCTTTTCAACTTGAAGCGCACTCTCGATTGGTGTGATACTGTTCTTGACGTCGTTGGTCTTCTTATTTGAAATATTGGTAACCATGTCCGCGCTATTCACAAATGCATAGGCGTGATCTGGATCCGCATCAGTCTTTACATATAGAAGGAAAGCGATATCGTTTCCGTTGAAATCAATATTGTAAATCCCATGGTTTGGCTCTTGGCTCAGGTTAATTGTAACTTCAGTCCGTCCGCCCACAACTCGGGTCGTAACAGTGAAATCAGTTCCTTGAACCAAAAGCTGACCATTAGTGTCAAAGACCTTTGCGCTGACAAATTCAATTTGTGCTGGCAACAAGTCAACCATCTTGATCATGTCAGGCTTGGCAATTGAGTCAACCCCGATCCGGTAAGTTGGTTGGAAGATCCAGTAGTTGAAGTTCAACATACCATTAGCATCCGGAACTAGTTGATCCTTCAAATTAATGTCATACGCGTTATCTCCAGCATCCAACCCATTCCCATCAGAAACAGGAGTGTATGGAGTCGACTTTTCAACTGACGTATCGCCATTTTCTGCAGCTGTTTCGTTGGCAGTATTCTTCCCCGTCACAGCTGTATTGTAATCTGATGAATCAGGATTAGTCTTAACTGGCCGTGTGACAGACTTCTTAGGATCTGGCAAATTAAGCGCGTGATTGGCGGCACTTGAAATCGATTGCCAAGTGTTACCAGTTCCTGAGTATAAGCGGAACTTATATTCTGTTCCGTAAATCTTATATGAAAGAGATCCTCGTTCAAATGTGTTTGATCCCAGTTCATCAATCCAACGATTATATGGATCACTCATCCAGTTCGGCAAAGTTCCACTTGGGAAATAATATCCGTGGGTTGTTGAATACCACTTCTTTAGCCCAGCATCATATTGCATGGCTGTTTTAGCACCATTTCCTGCTGAAGCACTTGTCAACGCGTTTGCAGTTGCAGTTTCGTTGATTGTTGTACTTCCGTTGTTCAACTGTGAAACTGATTCAGCCCACAGAGTTCGGTTACCATTTACAATTCCGTAATCAGACGTTCCCCAACTAAAGATTCCCCCAGAGCTACCAAAGTTATTCAATGAAGCAAAAGTAAGTTGCGCCTTTGAAACTTCTTGTTCATTTTCGATTCGATTGTCGACATCAATCTTATCTGTAAATGTGCTCTTACCATCAATTACTTGCATCCGGTAGAAATGAATTTCCACATCAAGTGAAGCAATTCCTTGGTAAATCAAACCTGAATACAAGTTATTTGGTACATCAATGAATTTAAACTTAGAAACATCGCTGACGTTTGTTACTCCACTAGCAGGTAGAATGTTTGACACGTTCATCACTGCTCCGATGGCATGCAAGTTACCATCTGGATCAACATAACTACCAACGTTGTCATACGTTACACTAAATTGGAAGCCGTTCATTGCAGCATCATTTTTAAAACTAACAAAGTATGATGAACGGTTATTTCCATCAGTACTATTATTTTCATATTGACTGTGGTACTTTGTCTTAACTTCGCGATAAAACGAAACAGGCCCTTGGTTTGTTCCATTATATTGCGTTTGGTCTGAATCATAATTCTGACCACCTTGACGACCACTCAACATCCATTGACCATACGTCAACCCAGCATCACCACCGTCAATCTTACCAACAGCTGCATTGAACTTTTTGGTAACCATGACGTTGTTTAGTTGAGCAGCTTGGTTGTTATAGCCACCAATTGAATTTGGGCTTTCGACTTGTGCGACGTCATTTCCCTGTGACCAGAATTGGAAATTATCAGGATCAGTCACGCCACTCGTCTTGTTGACAGGTGTCGTTGAAGTGCTTCGGTCAATCAAAACCGCTTCAACTGTTTCTGCCTTGATGTTTGGCAAGTTATTGTAAGTTGTTCGAGGATCAGTCGTAACGTACCCTTTTCCATCGCTAGGCATTGGCCCAACTAATGGCGCAACCGCAGTAGCTTCACTCGCTTCAACTTCCTTGAAATCAAGAGTTGCAGTTACTGATTGGTTATTTTCAGCCAACAAGTTATTTTGCAACTTAGAATCAGCGAACAAACCTAATTTGATTGGCAATTCAATCTTGGTTGCAGCTGTTCCAGTGTGTTGCGCAGTCAGAACTAATTTTTGCTCTGCCTTAGTTGCTTCAAACACTACTAGACCGTTGTCAACTGCTAATTCGTCCCCATCCAAAGTTACCTTCGAATCAGTCAAACCTGCTTTAGCCAAGTCAAACTCAACGCTTGCCCATTGTGAACTCGCAGTTGGACGAGTTAAGTCAAACGTCCAAGTTGTCGCTTGCTCCTTTTGCTTGTTAGTATTTTTAATTACCAATGTTTGGTCGCTCACAAATTCAGTTGCTTGCGCCAAAACCGTTTGCCCCAGAAGCCCAAAGTTCACGGCCAGCGGTGCCAAGATTGCAAACAATCCGGCAAACGCAACCGTCCTCCTTTTAGACTTAATTTTATGGTTATTTCTTTTTTTCATCTTTTCAATACTCCCTTGTCGAAGTGTCTGATTTATCGTACTTTTTCTACCAGTCTAGTATCTCAAATTCAACCGTTGTTTTTCGCTAACTTTTTGTGTGACTTATTAAAAGGAAGTGTGAACGTTTTTAGTTAAATGTGTCCTTTTTTCGGGATTTTGTCCATTTTTTCGGAGTTTATGAAAAGTTAGTGAATTAGGACTTTGGGTTGCTCGCTTGCGTCATGCTCAACTTCGCAACTTGACCATTTCTGACTTGTGCTGTGTTCAACTTCGCAACTTGACCATTTCTCACTTGTGCTGTGTTCAACTTCGCAACTTGACCATTTCTCACTTGCGTGTTTGATTTCCGATAATGATAGTAAGTGGCGACACGGTTCCATTCGACTTTTAATTTCGATAGATCGAAATTTAGTCGGAATTGGTGCCGCTACCTCGCTTGATCACCTACTATCATCATCTCAATCAACCACGCTTTGAATGAAATGGCCAAGTACTTGTGCTGTTCAGCGTAGCGATTCTGTCGTCGGATGACCAGCCCTTGCCGAATCTAGGCGAACCTTTTCACGCGGGCTTTAGCGCCGTGAAATTGGCAAATTATTTTGCCATTCGCCATGAATCGTGCAGGGCAAATCCGAAACGTAAAGAATCTATAGCGAAGCTGAACATGTTGCAAGTGAGAAATGGCTAAGTTAGCAATTGGAAGCAAATTGCGAAGCTGACCATGCCACTAGTGAAAAATAACCCAAGTTAATTGATTAGTGGATGAGGAGTCAGAAGCCAAAACAAAAACCACGGCGTTTCAGACCCGTGGCTTTTGTCGATCAATCATTGCCGAAGCCCTGACCAATCATATTAAATAGAATTTTTTACATTTAAATCTTCATCCATGTGTTACAAAGAATAATCCTTGTTCACACTTTTGATTAAGCTTCGTCGTTCTTGTTGCGCTTTACCAAAGCATATGCCATTGCAACTGCTCCAGCAACCAACATAACTACCAATCCAATGGCTCCAGTAACTGGGAACATTGACTTCTCGTAGTTCTTGATCTCAACGTGGTTACCAGTGAAGTCACCAGTGATTGCATCATCTGATCCCAAAGTGTTTCCAGTTGATGAAGTCAAGAATGGGTATTCTGCACTATCAGTGTTTCCAAGTGAGAAGTTTTGGTCAGCCATCTTAGTGTATCCTGATGGTACGATTGATTCGATCAAAGTATATTGACCGGCAGCCAAACCACAGTATTGGAAGTATCCAGTGTCACCAGTAACGTGAGTAGTTGCCCACTCTTCTTCAGTAGTCCAGAAGATGTCTCCCATTGGTGCTGATGATGACATTCCGTTCATGCTGATAACTGGTTGGTTAGATCCATCCATTGTCAAATGTGTGAAGTAAACAGTGTCGCCAACAGTAAGTCCATCAGCTTGTTCTTCCAACAATGCAGTTACTTCTGCTACTGTAATTCCCTTAGCGGCTGCCAAGTCTTCCAAGCTAGCTTCTGAAACAGCAGTTCCCAAGTTAGTTGTTCCCAACAATTGAGCCTTGATTTGGTCGATATTGTCAGCAGTAACTAACAATGCCAAGTCAAATCCTGCACCAGCCAAAGAATCTCCGGCTGCGTCAGTCTTCTTGAATTCCCAACCAGCATCAAATGTTTCTGATTCGTCTTCAGCATCAACATGGTCATACTTGTTTTCAACGTCAAGTTCAACCTCATTGTTAATCGCTCCAACTTGCGCAGCTGAGTTCGTTTGCACGTTCAAAGTTACGTCGATGTAGCTCAATTGGTCTCCGATGATTGCACGGAATGCAGCTGAAGTTTCGATAGTCAATTGTCCATCAGTGTGTGATGTTACGGCATGATTATTTGCATCAAAGTCATACTCTGAAGTAGTTCCATAAACGTGGATCAATGAAGCAACAAGTGCAGCTTCGTCAGTTTCACCTTCTACATAAACACCCTTATTTGCGAAGAATGTCTTACCAGCAGCAGTCAAGCTAAATGCAACATTGCTGTCTTCTTCAGCGGCTGAATCGTAGGCAACACCGTGACCAGAATTTCCACCGTTAGTGTATGAGTTGTCATCACTTGTGTTGTCAACTTGGATCAATGAAGTATAAACTCCACCAACAGTCAAACCAAGTACGAAATCATTTACGTTAACTTGGTATGGAAGTGTATCGACGATGTCATACTTTTCCAACTTAGTAGCGTTGTTGATTTCTGAACGGATAGCCCATTGGAATTGTTGTCCACGAGCGACACCCAAGTCATCATCAATTGCTTCAAAGTTTGAGTTAGCAAATGGTGAATCAGCAGACGTAGCATCAGCGTTACCCTTAACGTTAACCTTCTTTTCAATTGAGAAGTCATCGTTGGTAATGTCAACGTGTGAACCAGTGTAACGCAAAGCTCCACCAATTAATCCACCGTCAGTGTTTGCAGTAGCTGCATCAGCGTTTGACAAAGTAACAGTCTTTACAGTTGCATCAAGAATGAATTCAGTCTTGTCAGTTTGTGCAGCAGTTACTCCGTTATCAGGAGCAATCAATTCGACAAAGCTGTAAGTTGCACCAGGTGTCAAACCTGTAAACTTAGCTTCTGCAGGTGAACCAGTAGTAACCTTGTAGTCTACCAAAGTTGCGCCGTTAGAAACAAGGAATGCTTGCAATGCAGCCAATGCAGCAGGCTTGTCAGCTGAATTAGCTGTGTTAGCAGCCTTCAACAAATTCTTACCAGCTTCGGTTTGCAAAGCAGCTTGAACTGCCGCTGCATCACCTTGGAATAATTGAATTCCAGCTCCAGCCATTTGCTTAGCTGCAGTCTTTGATGCGTAATCATCTGAGTCATACTTGATAACTGTCAAATCACCATCAGTTGGGTAGTTCTTAGCGTACAATTCCAAAGTAGTTGTAGCACCGTCGAACCAGTAGTTAGTTCCAGTTTCAGTTCCGGCTGGGTTAACCATTGGCAAGTGCAAAACCATTGGTACGGCACGTCCATCAAGTGAAACGTTTGCAGGTGCATTCGTTTCCAAGATGATCCAGTTTCCGTTTGCCAAATCGTCAAACTTGGCATCACCAGCAGTGTCAGTTCCTCGCACTTGAGTATTAACTCCGGCAGAAACCAAAGCAGCTTGCAATTCAGCAAGTACGATTCCATCTTTAACCTTGATCGTGTATGCGTTCTTCTTGCTAGTAGCAGCTCCAGTAGTTC
The DNA here is from genome assembly GCA_031289615.1 of Lactobacillaceae bacterium. Classification (GTDB taxonomy): domain Bacteria; phylum Bacillota; class Bacilli; order Lactobacillales; family Lactobacillaceae; genus Weissella. The sequence goes on from JAITPD010000045.1 coordinate 13,514, forward strand.
CTTGAGTGAATTCAGCATCTCCAGCAGTTACAACGACTGCTTCCAAGATGTTATCCCAAGAAGTGAAAGTTCCGTTCAACGACAATCCTTCAGTAGTTGAGAACTTAGGCTGGTCAGTTGTAGTAGTATATCCCTTGATAGCGTTTGCTGGGATGTTGAATGCAGTAAATTCATATCCAGTAGATACCTTAGTCCAACCAGAAGCAAAAGCGTCCGTTGAGTTAAGATTTCCGTCCCCAAAGTAGTAGCTACCCTTGTTTGAGTTATCAGTTGATTGTGACAAATACTTGTGCACCGTTACGTCAGTTGCTGTTGGGCGGTTACCCTTTGCAGCAGCGTCGGCAACACCTTCAATTGCTCCGATTGCCATTGGAATAATCAAAGTTCCAACAAGCAACGCGTTTTTCCATTTAGCCATGTGGTTAAATCTCCTTATAATCCTGTCTTTCACCCCTCTTACAAAAGAGCTGGAATGACGGTGTTTTGTTTACAAAGTCCATTATGTCGGACAAATGTTACTTACTTACTTTTTATTTAGTCTGATTTTTCGGACGTTTTTCTCCTAAATTGTGAAATGTGTGTTTATTTTTTGTCCTTACAAAAGAAAAGTGCTTTATTTGTGAATTCTATTTTGCGTGTTTGATTATTCTTACTATATGTACTGAGGGAGTAGTATTTATAAAACATCTTTTATAATAGAAAAAACCTGTCGCGTGTATGGGCGACAGGTCGGCTAATTTCATTTTTTATATGTTGGGGACTTCCAGTTGAAAATTAATATGATATAATGTAAGTACGTTGATTAAAAGTTGAAGGAATTCACCTTTTCCTAGTCCGTCCGTGTCACCGGATGGACTTTTTTTGTATAAAAAGAGCCACTATCTTGACAATAGTGGCTAATTCCGTAGATTACCCCCAGATGTCACTCTGAGGAACTTGTACTAGCGATTAACGACGATCATCGTCATCAAAGTACTTCCGCAACCAGATTGCGAATAAGGCAGAATTAACTTGCCAAAGTCCGGCTCGAAGCTGTTGCAGTTCATTGATTAAAAATTCTTCCAAAGGAGATTCACCCCCTTTCCCGGCGCTCAATCTCAGCCCCTCGTTATTGATTCTACCAGAGCCCAAAGCTTATTACCATACGCTTTTGCACGTAATTTAAACGAAATAAATGGCTCAATGAATTGCTGCATATTTTTTCGATTATAAAGTTGATCAAGAGAATTAATGTACTCTACAATTTGATGTTATAAAATCCACTCATACAGTAGATCAGCATAGAAAAAAAGCCTGGCACATGACTTGCGACAGGCTCTCATTATTACTCCCCAAAAAATAACACATTATGAATTTATTAATTACTAATAGGTATACGACCAACGCTCGTCCCACTACTGCTTTCGTGCACCGAGAATTGTCGATCGTGCATAACTATACTTGATTGATTTACTTTGCTGAATCCATTGCGTGACCACCAAAGCCATTACGCAATGCTGAAACAACCTTACCAGTGAATGTGTCGTCTTGCATTGAACGGTAACGCATCATCAATGACAAAGCGATAACTGGAGCTGGAACTTGCAAGTCCAATGATTCTTCAATTGTCCACTTTCCTTCACCAGATGAATGCATACGACCAGCGATGGCGCTCAACTTAGGATCCTTTGCAAAGGCTTCTTCAGCCAATTCCATCAACCATGAACGGATAACTGATCCGTGGTTCCACAACTTTGAAACAGCTTCGTAGTCGTAGTCAAATTGTGAAGCTTCCAAAATTTCGAAACCTTCAGCGATTGATTGCATCATTCCGTATTCGATTCCGTTGTGAACCATCTTCAAATAGTGACCTGATCCCAAACGACCAGTGTAAAGGTATCCACCTTCTTCAGCGATTGACTTAAACAAAGGCTCGATTGTCTTCCAAGCTTGGGCGTCGTCTCCACCGATCATGAAGTTACCACCGTTACGGGCACCTTCCATTCCACCAGAAGTTCCGGCGTCAAACAACTTGATTCCAGCAGCGTTTGTGCGCTTGTTTTGTTCCAAATTGTCCTTGTAATTTGAGTTACCACCATCAATGATGATATCTCCTTCGTCCATCTTTTCAATCAAAGTGTCGATGGTTGAGTTTGTTGGTACTCCAGCTGGAACCATTACCCAAACAACTTTTGGTGATGGCAATTGCGCCAACATGTCATCAATATCACTTGCTCCAGAAACCTTATCTGAATAAGATGTCGCAGTTTTAACAAAATCAGGGTTCAAATCATACGCTACGATTTCATGTCCATTATCTGCGGCGTTCTCAGCCAAACCAAGTCCCATCTTTCCAAGACCAATCAATGCTAACTTCATGTCTATTTACCTCTTCTTTTTGTGTATGTTTATATTATATGAAATATCTTTACTTTTTTCAAGTGTTAAGTATGAAACTTTTTTACATTCGCGTCAAATCACCGTAAATATATAGGTTCTCACTATATATTAGTGTACAATTAAATGAAAATAACTATTTGAAATGGAGCCTTACTAATGGTACAAAGTGGATTTTCACGGATTCGTTCATTCCGTAGTCAACTAAATGGATCTGATGCCAAAATTGCAGACTATATTTTAGAACATGAAACTGCAACTAAAACCATGACCATTCAAGGGATGGCAGATTCAACTTCACTTTCAACCGCCACGATTTCGCGCTTTGTCAAACGAATCGGTTACAACTCTTTTCGTGAATTTTCGCTCAGCTTGGCCATCGTTGCTCCCAAGAACAACACCTTCTTTGGCGAAATTGGTGAAGATGATGACCAAGAACAAATTGTGCAAAAGGTCTTCTCTGGTGCGATCAATGCGTTAGAATCAACGTTAGACATCATCAGCGAGGACGATTTAAATAAAGCCGCTGAATGGATTGCAACTGCGCGCAAGGTTGGTTTCTTTGGGATTGGTGGTTCTTCAATTGTTGCGTTCAACGCATATCACAAATTTTTGCGAACACCGATTGACGGATTCCAACATCCCGATTACGACATTCAAGTCATGCAAGCTGTGCGAATGACTAGTGCTGATGTTGCCGTGGTCATCTCGCATTCTGGCCGCAATCGCGATACGCTTTCTGTGATGCAACATTTGCAGGCTCACGGAGTTAAGATCATTGCAATTACGGCGTTTCCAAATTCAGAACTTGCCAAAAATTCGGATCTAGTTTTGGCCAGTGCAGCCGAAGAAGTCAATATCCGAAGCGAATCAATGTCGTCGTTGATTGCACAGTTGACGATTGTCGATACTCTTTTCACACTTGTTGGAGTTCAAATGGGCGAACGAACGTCAGCTGTCGTGGATGAGATTCGTGAAGCAATTGAACAAACAAGAAAATAAATATGTAGATATCCACTTTGTTATAAAAACAGGGTGGATTTTTGCTTGGTAACTGGGGATAATTTTGGCGTACTTGTACGTGAATATAAGACTTGTAAATATGCATGTAAAGAAAAAATGCTCACTTACAAAACGTAAGCATTAATTCAACACATTTCTTGGAACTTTTCGGCGTTAAGGTGAGCAATACCTTAGTGCCTCCAATACATACACTTGTTATATAATGGCTTTCCTTGTATTTCAAGTTAACTTATCTTTCAGCCTGTGCCCGACGCAATGCCTGACTTTGCCAAACCATAATCAAGATTAGCAGAATCAAAGCCGCTCCTGCAGCCACATACAAAACCATATTCGAAGCCGTCCAGCCAAACTTGTGAACTAGGATTCCAATCAAAGCAGTTGCGGAAACTTCACCGATCATGTATTGAAAGAAGCCCATGAAACCAGTTGAAGAACCGACCGCAAACTTTGGCACAGCTTCATTGACCATCAATCCAACCAAAGTCAATGGCGCATAAATTAGCGTTCCCATAATAATCAAAGCAACAACAATCATCGTATGATTCGTGCTAGTGAAGTAAACTGACAGGCAGGCAATTAGCCCAACAATCGCAGCGATACAAACAACTGCTCGCTTGCCCTTCAAAAAGTCAGAGACAATTCCGAGAACAATGACACCTGGCACAGCTGACAATTCAAAAATTCCAACCAACCACTTTGCACTCGATGCATCAAATCCTTTGAATTCATGTAAATATGAAGGAATCCAACTCATGACACCATAGCGAACCAGATAAAGTGACATAGAAGTCAACGTGATTGCCCAAACAATTTTGTTATTTAATATATAATGCCTAAAAATATACCACAGTGAATAGTCTGAAGTATCACCCTCGACAACTTCACCTTCGCCAGTAACGACAACATCGCCAGTATATTCTGCAACTGATGGTAATCCAACCGTAGCAGGACGATCAGAACCTAAAATAGTAATTAGAATTGCAATGACAATTGAAACTGCCGATGCTGTGTAGAAAACTGCTGACAATGAGTGCGCAAATAAAATCGTGGCAATTTCGATGATGGCAACACACGCAAATCCACCAGCATTATGCGCAGATGACCAAACAGCATAAACAGTTCCACGCCATTTTTTACCCCACCATAATTGAATTAATTTTTGGCTGGCTGGTGCTCCCATTCCTTGCGTCACAGAAATTAAAATCATTAAAAACATCATGACGTACAGGTTTTTAGTAGATCCCAAAATAATATTTAAGATGGCAGATCCCATCAACCCGGCTGCTAAATAGTAACGAGGATTTGATTTATCACTCAACGCTCCCATAAACAGCTTCGAAATTCCATACCCTACCCCAAAACAGGCTAGCACTAGTCCAATGTCTGCCGTTGAAAAATGATAATTCTTCATTATATCTGTTTGCTCTGTAGTAAAAATCAAACGAATAATATAGTAGCCGATGTACCCAACAACAGCTGAAAACAAGACCCCAGCTTGGTGCCACTTATATTGTGTCGCAACTTTTCCGGCTGGTACCTTCACCTTTGCATCAGGTCCGGCCATTAAAAACTTAAATGGATTCATAATCTCACTCTCCCAAATGACATTCTGTCAAAAATTTATCGGTGGCACGCTCGCACTATAATAGTAGACGCATGAGTAACCAACTCACGAAAAATACGCATCACGGTTTTTGCAAGCGCTTACATAACCAAATAAAATTATATCCCCGTGAATCACCAGTGAAGCGAGGTTTATTTAACGTGACTCAAAATAAATCACATTTTAAGCGTTAAAAAAGGACCCACCACGTATTTTCGGTGAGTCCATCATATTTGTCATTACATAGAAGACTTTTTTAATTAATCTTTTTTCTTAGGTCGTTGGATGAAAAATATTCCTGTCATGATCAGCAAGAACGCCACGCCGACTGAAACAGAAACACGCGTGTCAGGATTCAAGAACATAAACAGCAAAATCACTGCCAACGCTACCAACGCAAAATAATTTGAAAATGGATAAAGTGGCATCTTCAACGGATGACCTTCCAGCATATCTTTGTTAGCCCGGCGGAAACGCAATTGACTAACGATAATCACGAACCATGGCACCATTCCAGGCAAAACAGACGAACTATAAACAACCACAAAGAGCTTTGTTCCGACCTTACTAAATGTTTCCAAACCGGCGTTCATCAAAATTCCAAGCAAAATTCCAAATGAAATCGCCATAATCGCAATGTAAGGCACCTGATGGCTTGAAAGCTTAGCAAACTTCTTTGAAACGAAGCCATCTTGTCCGAGCTTGTACAACATCCGACTTGAAGAATAAATTCCAGAGTTTGAACCTGACATAGCAGCAGTCAACACGACAAAGTTAATGATTGCGGCCGCTCCAGTGATTCCAACCTTTGCGAACGTCTCGACGAATGGTGAACCGATATTTCCAAGTTCGTTCCATGGGAAAATTGTCACGATAACAAAAATTGCACCAATATAGAAAATCAAAATTCGATAGACAACAGAATGGATCGACTTCACAATTGCTTGCCGGGGTGCTTCAGCTTCACCAGCAGTAATTCCAAGCACTTCAATTCCTTGATACGAACCAGCGATGATTGAGAGCGAGAACATAAATCCAGTGAATCCGCCAGTAAAGAAGCCACCGTGCGCCCACAAATTGCTAAAGCCAATTGGATGCCAATGATTTCCGAACCCAAAGACAATCATCATCAAGCCCATGATAATCAGCACAACAATTGTCAAAACTTTAATCATGGCAAAGTAATATTCGAGGCGACCGTATGTTTTAACAGAAACCAAGTTCGCCAAAGTCAAAGTTACGATGACCACCAAACCTGAAACCCAGCCAGGCACGCCAGGGAACCAGTAGTCAATATACGTTCCAACGGCAATCACCTCGGAAATACCAACAACGATGTACTGGAAAATGTTGCTCCACGAAGTCAGCCAACCAGCCACCGGATGAATATAATTCGTTGCATAATCAGCGAATGAACCCGTCGTTGGATTGATGTACAAAATTTCTCCCAACGCGCGCATTACCAAATACAAAACGAGTCCCATAAATCCGTACGCTAAAATAACAGATGGTCCCGTCCAGGCAATCGTTGAGGCCGAACCCAAAAATAGTCCGACTCCAATTGTTCCACCCAGGGCAATCATCTGCATTTGCCCTGAAGTTAGCGATCCTCTAAGCCGTTTTGGCGCACTTTGTTCCTTGTTATCCATGTTATTTCTCCAATCAATTCAAGTTCTCTTCATCCGACAAATATAATAAAAGGCACCCAGCCGTCGCATGAAAGCAAAACGGTTGGGCGCCTGTAAAATCAATTTACAAGTTCTTCAAAATCCCCAACCCTACATCGAAGTAGTGGTTGAGGTGGTGGTTGAATTTGAGTTGTTAGCGAATAATTGCTTCATTTCTTTTTCCACCTTTTCTTGATAGTTAGAATAATATCATCATTTTTTAATCTGTGCAAGAAAAAAGACTGAAAAAGTTCATAATGTCTTCAAAAGTGCATTTTAATGCTTGTTCAGTATAAGAACGCTGGCAATACACTCATTAATAACGTAATAACCGCAAGCAAAATTGTACCTCTCTTGTCTTTCCAATTGGTAATCTGATAGTAGCTCAAACTTAAAATGATCAGTTGAATCATGGCAGGTACTTCTGGCATTAACGTTTTACTTAAAACCGTTACCAGAAGCGCCACTCCATTTCCAATTCCAATTGCTAATATCAGAGAAATAAAAAGTGCCTCTAAATTGCGGTTAGGCGCCATGAGCTTCAACAATGCTGAGCTAACTAAATACATCATGGTAAAACTAATAATCGAAAATGCCAAAACCGACAATATTTGAAACGTAATCATCTGGTTATTGTTCATATTTAACATTCCACGCAATTCTTTTAATGGTTTGTTAACTGGTAATAACGGTAAGGCTGTGAAGTACAATACTACTTGCGATAATGGTACTAAACTAAAGATCACTAATGACGCATACCACGGTATCTTTTCAGTACTTTTATTTGTTGTCATACTTGCTCCCCCCCAATAAGTTCATTGATACACACCTGACACCCCTTTTACATCAGATACAATAACTATTATAGATTATATTTAACCAAAAGTAAATAGAAAAACAGATTATGCATAATACTAAAACCCGATTAAAAAATTCATCAATATCCTGATACAAATACTGATGAATTAATCATAAACCCTTAATCTTCGTGGTGTTCTGCCTTGTACTCTTCGTGCGTTTCATGCAATAAAACATGATCGACGTGGTGCATCGCATTATCCAACAAAATCAAGACGTGTGAATCTGAAAGGCAATACAAAACCTCGCGCCCTTGCTTCTTGGTTTGAACGAGTTGGGCCTCCCGCAGCAACTTTAGCTGATGCGAAACCGCCGACTGTTCCATTTGCAAAGCTGCGACAATTTCAGACACGCTATACGCCCGTTCCCTCAGCAATTCCAAGATAGTCAGGCGTTGCTTATTGCCAAGTAATTTAAATATTTGCTCAAGTTCATTAATCGCTTCTTTTTTCATTCTTTCATTATAAATCAAAAGTGGCGGATTACAAAACAAAGGAGTCTTTAGTGTAATACTAATTAAATTAATGCAAGCAAATGTTGAATAGTTCCCGCCTCAAACATGACGTACACACCCAAAACGATATAAATCACAAGCTGGAATAACTCACCGTATTTTTCAAAGACATGACTCACAACCTGCAATCCCGCGCACCATTTTGCGACAAAAATCACGATGGTCAACACAACTAGAAACAAAATTAAAATGGCTGGCAAGAAAGTCAAATCAGTGTTTGCAAAATATGGAACATACAGCGCCAAGTTATCAGCGCCACAAGTTGCGACCGTGATTAAAATAACATTACAAATAATTTGCACTGGAGAAAACGAACCAAGTCGAGCCTTAACTGCAGATTCTTCGTCATCCCCAAAGAAGTACGCTTTGATTCCCATCACAATCGGAATGATCCCCAGCAAACCAAGTAGCCACTCGTCAGGCACCTTTTTCAACACAACTGCGATCAGGAGCGCCACGCCGACCAACAAAAAGTTTCCTACATATGCGCCGATGATGACAGAACGCCGATTTACGCGAGTTCCATAGTGCGCAAAGACAAGGAGCAAGACAACCAAATAATCAGAAGTTGTTCCCAAATACGAAATTAATGCTGTTACTAACGCTTGAATCATTTCTTTTTCCCCATTTTCAAATGTATGAATTTCTTTTCATGTTTAAATTATAGCACACATGAAAAATAATTCATATAAATTAAATAAAAAAATCCTCACTCGCTTTAGTTGCGACTGAGAATCTTAGATGAATTAATGCATCAAACTGCCGACAATGAGTCCGAATGCTCCAATAAATGTGATTACACTGTTGTAAAGCAAGTGAGTCATCACGTTTTGCCAGATGTTACGCTTACTCAAGAAGAACATTAACTGGAAGAAGACACCCATCACAAAGTACAGCACCAAATTTGGTAGCGACCCATTGACGTTGTTGAAGTGGGCCAACGCAAATACCAAGTTCGCAAAGATTGACATCACGATATACAAACTCTTTTTACCCGCAAATGGTGCGATCAAGGCATGGTGATAAATCATTTCTTCTGTGAAAGCTTGGAGCAATGGTACCAGCATGACCAATAATGTTGGCAGGCTCGTTTGCCAGAAATTGATTGACATGTACGCTTGAACTGGCAAAGTCGATCCGGCTGCTAAGAATTGGCTCGCCATTTTCGAGATTGGAACCAGCACGATGTACATAAACACCGTTGAACCTAGAGCGATTAAAATATTGCGACCCCAATGTTGCTTCCATGCGCCCCAATCCTTTTTCAGAACGCCGTCGCTCCAATAAAATAGTGCTACGAAGAACAAGGAAATGGTGATGGCCAGTACGCGCAATGTCGCCGGCCATGTTGAAAGACCGCTCTCTGTGCCTGCTGAGTTGCGCCCAAAGATTGGAATGAACACCAATGCTAACGGGATAACCAAGGCCGTTAGATACTTTACTACACTTGCTATTTTCGTCTTCATGTTTTTTCTACTCCCCAAAATAATCTTTTCTACTACGTTGTGCTAGCTATGCAGTATTGTTCTTTAGTTGATCAGCTTCGCTAAAGATTCTTTACGTTCGGATTTGCCCTGCACGATTCGGCAAGGGCAAATCCGACGACAGAATCGCTTCGCTGATCAACAAATATCCTGGTCATTTTATCCAAGCGTGGTGGGTTGAGATGATGATAGTAGGTGAGCATGCGAGGTAGCGGCACCAATTTGACTAAATTTCGGCTTGCCGAAATTAAAAGTCAAATGGGACCGTGTCGCCACTTACTATCTTTATCGAAAAGTCACCACGCAAGTGAAAAATGACCAATGTAATACACAGCTAGCACTACACATTTTTTACTACTTTCATATCTTACAATAAGTTCGCAAAAATTACATTGAATTTGTTTGTCGCTACTGACATAAATTAACATCAAACGATCATGCCAATTTTCGTTCCTTTATCCTAACAAACTGAATATAAGCCAATAAAATCACCGAATAAACTGCCATACATATGAAACTAATCGCCACCCCAAACATACTTGCAATGGACATAAAGATTAGCGTTCCAATTGGCAACATAAAGCTCATTGTCGTATTTAACACGCCCAACGACAACGCAATATTATCTGGTAACGTATTGTTCATTAACCACGCGTTCAACTTTGGAACCGTATTCCCTTGGATAAATGCAATCATCATCAACAGCACCAAGATAAGGATTGAATTAATTTTTAATAATCCAAAAATAATCAGCAATAAAATTAATAGCATTTGAATGAAAATAAGATTCGTAAACGTTTGCTTTTCAAACCATCTCAATGTCAAAATATTACCAATAATTTCTCCGCAAATAAAAGTGACACTCATTAAAGTAATAGTTAGCGCCATATTTCCAATCTGCATATCCTTATTATTTGCAAAATACAGTATAAAAACTTGTTCGATCGCTACTCCAATCAGCCCTCCAACACTATAAATGGAGACATAAAATCCCAAAAGAGGCACGGCAAAAAGATTTTTAATAGCATTCCCAAATGTCATGTCATTTTTCTTATCTTCCACAGTTTCTTTTATCTCATCTTGAATTTTAATTTCTTTAAGATGCCTAATCATCATGAAACTACTGAAAAATAGGGCCCCGTTTAAAATCGAAAAAACTGCATAATTACTATTCATTAAACTAAGAAATAACGTTCCAATAAACTGACCTGACACTATGACAGTCTGAATAATTCCACTTTGTAACCCATTCAGTCTTTCACGATCGTTTGATTCAATTATTTTTAAAGACATCGGGTACAATAACCCGACCGAGTATTGCCCTACCAGATCAGATGTTAAGTTGATGATAATTAATAGTCCGAACAAGACAATCGAAAATGATGAATGAATTGCTACAGCAGCGATGAGATACAACAATCCTTGGACCAGTTTAATGGTTTTTGCAATTCTGATTTTATTTTTAGAGCGATCCGCAAAATACCCCGTTAAAATATTTGCTAACGCTGGAATACTATTAAAAACTGACACAATCGTGATTGCCCAACTTTTAAAATCAGCGGGAGCCTCATTGGTCACATAGATGATAAAAACAAGATTAAATACGCTCATACCAGTAGATTCTAAAATATTAGATGCAAAAATCCACTTAAAATCGGTGGCCTTATATTTTTTTAAAATCGCTATCATATGGCGTGTTCCTCCTTGATCTTGAAATAATATTCAATAATTAAATATAGACCGTCGACTCCATATTTATGCCCAGATTTAATAGAATTGCTATAAAAATCAAAAAAACCAAACTTATTATCGCTATAGCTTATATAATTTAGTGATGTAATAATCTGAGTATTTGCAAGTTCTAGATACTTTACGTCTTGAAAAACTCTAAACAATTCAATGTTTGTAAAAGCAATACCTAATAAACCACTCCACAAGCTTGGCGATTTAGAAAAATTAAACGACAACATATCTGCATATTTTTCTACAATATTTTTTTGTGTCAATCCACTTTCATACAGCTTAATTAAATATAAAACAGCCCCGGCTCCTCCATCTGAAATATATGGAGATATTTTAGCCCTTTTATCTGGATTCATTTTCAAATATAATTTATCTTCAGATTCATCTCTAATCTCTAAATTTTTTAATACTTCGATAAATTTGTTAGCATCCTTTACGGTCAATAAGTTAGATTTCAAATAATTATTAACTGATACTCCTATCTCTGTATACCCGTTATCATTAATATCTTGTTTGTCATTGAATTTACGAAATTGATTTAAAATAAAAGCCCTTAATTCTTTGGCAGACTCATAATTTTTAAAAGGTAATTTTTTTAATTTATTTACTGCCACCTTACCTTTTGGCTTTTTATCGCACAATAAATACGGTACAAATTCTGCGACATAAGGGTTAATTTCATTTATAAATAATAATTGATACAATTGAATAATTATCTGATTTTTATTATTATGAGCTGCTAATACAAAGTTTAAATCCCCAATCATAAATAAAAACAGCATCCCAATTCTTCTAAAGTCTTGAACCTTAGCGTCCTTTGTTTTAAATTCATTAAGCCAATAACCGTGTGTTTTTGTATAATTCTTTGAGTTCCCCGAGTCGAATGAATCCAAATCTAAGAAATATATTTTATTATCAATCCATGATAAGTTACTGTCTCTAATATCTAAATTTTTTATATCCGCTGAATGTATATTAACTACAGTTTTTAGTAACTCAACAAATAAATTTTTAATATTATCTATTCTTAAATATTTCATCTTATTTGAAAGTATTGGTGAAACAGTCGATGGAAATCTAGATAAATCACCACCATCAAGATGCTCATATACAAAAAAGACTGAATATACCTCTTCAACTATTTCAACCCCTTTTATTACATTTATTCCTCCATATTTTTCTAATGCTTTTGCATATTCGAATTCGTTATTCTTTAAGTCTGCCTTCAAAGCATGTTCACCAGAAAATATATACTTTCTAGCTTCCTTTATTACGTATTTCTTATCATTTATTTCAGCCAAGTAAGTATTACCAGCTGGTGTCTTCATAATTATGCCCAACAAATTGTATTTGGTTTGGATTTTAGTACCTGTTTGATATACCGAATCTTGAAAAGGGTCTGTAATCCACTCCGGTAAATTAAATTCATTTTTTCTATCATCCACAAACTTTTCTCCCAGTGGACCAGTAATAGTATTCTCTTCCGTTCTAATGTTTAAACCATACCGATAATGTACTACTTCAGATTCTTTATAAGAACGATCAGTTAAAATTTCTGGTCCATGAAATCCTCTAGTTAATTTTTCTAAACTTTGTAATATCTGTCTTGCTTCTTCTAAATTACTAGGATATATAGTAATTAACTTACCAATCTGTGAACTAGAGGTTTTTATACTTAAAAAATCAAAAGCAATCTCAGAACTTCTTACGTATTTAAAATTAATTCTTTTCTTAATCAAATATTCACCAACAATATTTAATAATACAGAAAAAGTTTCAAGCTTACTACTAACATGTATTTTCCAAAAATGTTGCGGAACTTTATTCTCATTGAAAACAACATTAGTGAAAAATTCTGTTTGGATAATATCTACTGATTCGTCAAATTTTAAAATGTTATTATATATCATATTTCACACCCCATTTTTCTGTTTTTATAATCATACTATAATCGTTCTATAATTAAAAGCTTGACGTTTTCTCATTTATGTATTATTATATAAATAATTTAGAAATGGAGGAATTATATTATGACAAATGCTACTTTGGCTATTAAGCCATCTATTGAGGTTATTTCTTTGAACGCACTCCCTTTTATTCAAAACGACGAGTATTCATATACTTCTGACTCACCCTTTACTATGGCAGAAGGAAGTTGGGTCTGCAGTAACAAACTAACAGTATCTTGTTAATAAATATTCGAGTTTTTAGAAAAAGGCAGATATTATTTGATTTTAGCAATCAAATAATATCTGCCTTTTATAGTTGTTTTATAATTAACAATCACACATCCTACCCAAAATAATCCGGATGCGTCTTCATAATCTTTTCAAAATCCGCGTCAAACCCCGCATAATGCTGATCAATCAACTCACTCGTCTTCGCAAAATCCGACCGCGCAATTGTATCAAGCATATCCAGATGAACCTGAATCAGCTCATCCCGATCGCCTTTCAACAACGTTAGCGACAACCACCGAAAGCGATTGAAATGAATATTGAAATCCTGTTCCCATTGCCAAAGTTTGTAATAGCCCGAAATTTCGTAAAACTTCTCGTGGAACAAATTATCATATTTCATCACTCGATGCGGATCGTTTTGCTCATAACCCTCGCGCATTGAATTAATAATGCTCACCAGCTCAGCAATCGCTTCGGCATCCAAGACCGGAAATGCGAGTTCCATGACCTTCTTTTCAACCTGTGCACGCATCAAATGGGCTGCTTTAACACTATCAATCCGAATCGGCGCAATATACGTTCCGCTCCCGAGCCGCTTTTCCACGATCGTCTTGTGCTCTAATTCACTCATTGCCACGCTAATCGGAGTCCGGCCAATTTGGAGTTCATCCCCCAAATGACGCATCGACACCTTGTCGCCCGGCTGATATTCGTTAAACACAATTTTATTTAGCAGAATCTCATAAGCTTGATCAGCGAGGCTCTTTGGTTGTATCTCTTCTGGCATCTTAACGACTGACATCGCCTCCACTTTGCATGAAGTCGAGTACTTCCTTTTCATTGAACTGGTTCATGTCACCCAAGATAGTATGCTTCAAATGACTGGCCGCCGTAGCAAACTCAACCATCGCTTGCGGATCTTGCTTCTTATAATATTGAGCAAGCATTCCAGCCGCATACGCATCCCCGCCACCAATTCGATCAACAATCGGCTTAATGTCATGCAACTGTGATTGATACAATTTTCCATCTAAATACAATGTTCCAAGCAACTGATTGTGCTCACTTGAAATCACCGTCCGAGTTGTCGAATAAATCATCTTTAGGTTCGGGAATGCTTGCAGATACTTTTCATATGCACCCGCAACATCATCGAGGTCAATGCCATCTAATTCTAACAGATACTTAGCATCTTTAACACCTGCCGACAAAATATCTACTTGTGGCAAAATCCGCTTCAAAGCATTTCCAGCAGCTTGCGGTGACCACAATTTTGCCCGATAATTCGAATCAAAACTAATTGTAATCCCACGCTTTTTAGCTTCAGCCAACAATAGCATCACGTTTTCGAGCCAAGCAGGTGACAATGCACCAACAATCCCTGACAGATGAAAAATTTCAACATCTGCAAATAATTCGTCAAAGTTCCAAGGCAATTTCTCAGTCAAAGCAAAACTTGAATACGCCCGATCATAGAAAGCCTTGGCCCCACGAGCACCACTACCTAATTCGAGATAATACGTTCCTAAGCGAGGACCATCTTGATAAACTTCAGTCACATCCACGCCCACAGCTCCAAGCGTATTCAGCACAGAATCACCCAATGGATTAGCTGGCACGATTGAAGCATACTTGGTTGGCACACCATATTGAGCAATCGAATAAGCGACGTTCGCCTCACCACCACCAAGATAACTCTTCAATGCCGGCTCACTAAACATGCGTGTTCCCGCTTCGTTCGAGATCCGCAACATGATTTCACCTAATGCTAAAAACTTACCCATTGAATTTACCCTTTAATCTCGTGATAACGTGCCATAAACTTCTTGGCAGTTGCAGTAATTTCGGCTGGCGTTCCCTTAACCAAGCTACCACCAACACCAACAGTGATTACTCCGGCATCGAACCAATCCTTCATATTGTCAAGGTTAACTCCACCAGTTGGCATCACGTTCATTTGTGGAATCGGAGCCTTAAATGCTGAAACGATTGAAGAATCAAAGGCTGAGCCAGGGAACAACTTCACAATGTCTGCTCCGGCCATCATCGCAGTCTTGATTTCAGTAATTGTCATGCAACCTGGCAAATATGGAATTTGGTAGAGGTTACAAAGCTTAGCAGTATCTGCGTCAAAGCTTGGTGAAACCACGTATTCGGCACCAGCCATGATTGCCAAACGAGCAGTCACAACGTCCAAAACAGTTCCGGCCCCAACAACGATGTCAGTTCCAGTGTACTTGTCGGCCAAGCTCTTGATAACATCTGTCACGTTTGGAACAGTGTAAGTCAATTCAAGTCCGCGAACACCACCAGCAATCAAAGCTTCACACTTTTCCAATGCTTCTGCGGCTGAGGCACCACGTACAACGGCGATTACACCGGCTTTTTCAACACGGTTCAAAATATCTGTCTTCTTCATCTTTTCATTCTCCTAGTTTGGAACATTATTTTGTGAATCTACTACTAAATTATACTAGTTACGAAACACCTTTGTCATTACTTCAAAACGAAAATCGTCCGAATATGGCAAAGGTGCTTTTGAATCATATTACTAACAGCATTGTGCAACTCGTGAACGAGTTGGGTCATTTTTCACAACGTTTTGTTATTCGTGAACTACCTGGGCCATTTTCACACCCATCACAATGCGGTTCTATTAATCAACAGTCAATCCCAAATAATCAAGGCAGTTTTGTCCTGAAATCCGAGTCACCAAACGGCCTAGATATTCCAAATCTTCTGGCGCCCGACCCTGTTCGACCAGCTCACCCAAGAAGTTACACAGCACACGGCGGAAATATTCGTGACGTGGATAGCTCAACAAACTCCGTGAATCTGTCAACATTCCTACAAAGTTACCAAGCAATGACTGCTCTGCAAAAATCGTGAGTTGATTGTGCATCCCTGAAGCTGTGTCCAAGAACCACCAACCAGAACCGATTTGAATCTTTTGCCGGTTTCCGCTTTGGAATGACCCCGCGATAGTTGCCAATGGAAGCATGTCATTTGCGTTCAATGAATACAAAATCGTCCGTGGCAAAGCATCTTGATCTTCAGCAGCACTCATTAACAATGCAATCTCGTCTGCAATCGCTGGTTGTGACCCAATTGAATCAAAGCCAGTGTTCGCACCGATTTCACGCAATCCACGCTTGTTCGCACTCCGCAAAACGTTCATGTGAATTTGCACAGTCCAATCAGCATCATGATACATCTTTAACAATGCCAACATCAAAGCTGTTTGATACTTGTAAGTCTCTTCCAAAGTCAACGCATTACCAGCAACAGCCTTAGCAAAAATTGATTCCACTTCAGATTCCGTTGCGGCAATAAACTTGAAATTATTCATACCAGTGTCAGCAAGTACTCCACCGATTGACTTGAAGTAGTCCACGCGCTTCGTCAATGCTTCAACCATCTTTGCAAATGAATCAACCTTGAGATCGGTCACATTTCCCAACTTAGTCAAATAAGAAGCAAAGTCTGGAGTGATTTCCCAAACGTTGTCAGGTCGGAAAGTTGGTAGCAACTTAAATGCTCCTTCTTCCTCGGCCAACAATTGATGATACTTCAAATCATCTGCAGGGTCATCAGTCGTACATGCCAGCTTAACCTTCATCCCCTTCATCAACTCGCGCGGAGTAAATTCTGGAGTGGCAAGCAAAGCATTTGCACGATCCCAAACACTTTTTGCATTGTCCTCTGTCAACAATTCATGAATGCCGAAATAGCGCTTCAATTCGTTGTGTGACCATTCAAAAATTGGATTTCCCACCGCATTTTGCATGACCCGTACAAAGGCCAAATATTTTTCGTAATCATCACCGTTTCCAGTAATATATTTTTCATCAACTCCATTAGCTCGCAACAAACGCCACTTGTAATGGTCGCCGCCAAGCCAAATTTCAGTCAAATTCTTGTAAGGCTTGTTCTCGTAAATTTCTTGTGGTGAAAGATGACAATGATAATCAATAATATTTTCATCTTTTGCGTACTTTTCATACAGTGCAACTGCAAATTCTGATTGTAGCAAGAACTTTTCATCTAGAAGTGCCATTGGATCCTCCATGTTTATATATAATATTACTCTTGGTCATTTTTCACTTGCGCTGTGGATTGTAGATAATAATAGTAAGTGGCGACACGGTCCCATTCGACTTTTAATTTCGGTACACCGAAATCTAGTCGAATTGGTGCCGCTACCTCGCTTGATCACCTACTATCATCATCTCAAGCCACCACGCTTTAAATTAAATGACCAAGGTGTTACGTTAAAATATTGCTCTTTGGTTGATTAGCGAAGCGATTCTGTCGTCGGATGAACAGTCCCTGCCGAATCTAGGCGAACCTTTTCACGCGCGCTTTAGTGCCGTGAAAATGGCAAATTATTTTGCCATTCGACATGAATCGTGCAGGGCCAATCCGAAACGTAAAGAATCTTTAGCGAAGCTGATCAGCAAATGCAAACCCGTTACTCCATACATTATTTAACCGGCTTAACCGCACCAAGCTTTGCATCTTTCTCAACTGCTTCAAACAATCCGTTCAAATAAGTGGCTCCCAAAGCACGGTCATACAATCCGTAACCAGGACGACCATCGTCACCCCAAATCATTCGACCGTGATCAGGACGAACATAGCCATCCCAACCAGCTTCAACCAACGCACGAACAACTCCATACATGTCAACTGATCCGGCGCTCGTCAAATGAGCTGATTCGTGGAAGTTCAACTTAGTATCATCAGTAAACTTGATATTGCGCATGTGCATGAATGGCACACGATCGCGAGCAGCAAATTCCTTTGTAATCGCAACAACATCGTTCTTAGGATTTGCACCCAATGAACCAGTACACAAAGTCAACCCGTTATAAGGATTGTCGACTGCATCCAACATCTTACGCAAATTGTCTTGCGTGTTGATAATCCGTGGCAATCCAAACAATGAATATGGAGGATCATCAGGGTGAATTGCCATTTTTACATCGGCAGCCTCACAAGTTGGCATGATTGCTTCAAGGAAGTAGACCAAGTTGTCAAACAAGATTTCATCAGTCACACCTTCGTACTTAGCAAACAAACCTTTGATGTTTGCCAAACGCTCTGGTTCCCAACCAGCCATCGAGAAACCATTTGAAGCTTCCTCAATGTTTTTAATCAATGTTTCAGCAGACTCTGGCACTTCATCCTTGAAGTAGGCCAAAGCATTTGACCCGTCTGGCAAAGGATAAGCCAAATCAGTCCGCAACCAGTCAAAGACCGGCATAAAGTTATAACAGATTACCTTTACGCCATACTTACCCAACGTCGTGATAGTCTTCTTGTAGTTCTCGATGTGTTGATCGCGCAAAGGACCGGCGTTTTTAATATCATCTGAAATGTTCACAGACTCAATTACTTCTGCTTCCAAACCTTCTGCGTGAATCCCCTCAATCAAAGCTTTAATCTTGTCTTCAGGCCATTCGTCACCAGCTTGCATATCAAACAACGCAGGAACAACCCCACTCATGCCAGGGATTTGCTTAACTTGTTCTAGTGTAATGGGATCATCATTGAAACCATACCAGCGAAATGTCATCTTCATCGTTCTATCTCTCCTGTTTCATATTACTTTAACTACACATTGTTATTGTGTGTCAAAACATCTTGGTTATTTTTCGAATGCGTATTTGCTTTCGATCTTGGCCATTTTTCACTTGCGTTGTATCCTTTTGATAAAATGGCCAAGTTGTTTCGCGAACAATATCGCAACTAATTTTTAGACTTCCAAATACTTAGCCAAAGTTTGGCGAATCGCTCCAGGTCCAGCAACTAATTCTGCCACATACCCTTCAATCTTTTCGCCCAATCCAACACTGTACAAATCTTGTGCAAAAATTGTTTCATCACTCAAAAGTGGTTGCAAGATTGCATGAAGCTCTTCAGCCGAACCATTCCACCCCAACTTCAAGTCAGCCAAAATTGCTTGGCTCGACTCTAACTTTGGATCTGGTGACAACGTAATTTTCTCGCCAGCATCATTCACACCAAGCAAGTAACGCACCCAACCGGCCAAAACTAATGGCACATACTTCAAATCAGCTGCCGTCAATGGTGCTGCTTCTCCGGCCGCATAGCGTGAAATGTTCTTTCCAAAGCGAATTGGCAACTTTTGTGAAGTATCTGTTGCAATTCGTTGTGGTGTGTCAGGAATATAAGGATTTGGCAAGCGGTCATTCACCACTGCGTCAATGAAGTCCTTAGGGTTGATCACCTTTGGATCCACAACAACTTTCATTCCTTCGTTATAGCCGACCTCTTTGATCAACTTAACCATTTGGGCATCCTTCATCATTGAAGAAATTGAAGGGAATTCCAAAATTGTTCCGTAAATTGCCAAAGCCGTATGCAAAGGATTCAAACACGTGCAGACCTTCATCTCATCAATCTTTTCAACTGTCGTCTTGTCAGTCAAGATGATTCCACCCTTGTCCAAAGCCGGACGTCCATTAGGGAAATTATCCTCGATGACCAAATAATGCGTTTCCTCAGTGTTAGCAAAGTAAGCAATATTTGTATTCTTAGCTGAATGCAAAATCGTGGCTTGTTCTGGAGTTGCTTTTCCATCCTTCACCAACAATTCAGCAATTGATGTTGCTGGATTTGGTGTAATTCGATCAATCATTGACCATGGGAATGAAACCTTTGTCTCATCCGTCAAATACGCCACGAAATCTGGTTCGTTGTATTCCTTAGCAACTTCCAAAACGGCAGCTTTCAAGACATCCCCGTTACGTGAGAAGTTATCAGTTGAAACCATTGCAATTGGAAGAGCACCATTCGCAAAACGTTCGTGCAACAACTCAGTGTACAGCGCTACTGATGGGCTTGGCTTACCATTTGGCAATGGCTTATAACCCTTTTCAGTAATCGTAATCGTGACGAATTGCAATGAAGGAGCGCGGAAAATTTCTAGCGCGCGTTCCTTTTGCTCAGGCCCGACGAAGATTGCTTCTGAAACGGCCTTCAAGACTTCTGTATCATATGACCCATCCGCCTTTAAGGTTACATTCAAAATTTCATTATCATAATGATTGTAAATTTTTTCGATGACTTCTTCGTCCCATGTTTCGGCAACGATGACTCCATTATCTAATTCACCTTGTTCTTGTAAATGTTGGGCAATTTCAGCATGGAATCCACGGAACAGATTTCCACCACCAAAATGTAACCATGTTGGATTTGCAACAGTCATATTTTTATCTTCCTTTTTGATTAATTTTTTAAACAGATTGCGCTGCTAATTTTTTTAGTTTTGATCGCTATACTTTTGTTCAGGCCACACCGTTTCATATGGATGTCCTGTCAATTCTTCAACAACCAACTTGGTCTCTGGAGTAACATCGGCCTTTGACCCACCAGCTTCCAAACGGTTAATTTCTTCCTTCAAAATTTCGTGCGTTTGACGGTTCAACTTAAATGTCCAAGCA
Organism: Lactobacillaceae bacterium; assembly: GCA_031289615.1. Taxonomy (GTDB): domain Bacteria; phylum Bacillota; class Bacilli; order Lactobacillales; family Lactobacillaceae; genus Weissella. Next base: position 34,431 of record JAITPD010000045.1, read on the forward strand.
ACGATCAACGCAATTACCAACAAAACAACTGGGCCGATAAAGAAAATCAAGGCGATGTTGTTTCGCACACCAATACCAGGACGCGTGTTAGTTGAAACATAACCAATCGCTTCAAGCAAAATTCCGACTATATAGGTTGCCAAAGCACCAGTTGACTTACGGAAGAATGTCATAACGGCGGCATATGTTCCGGCCTTGTCTTCACGGGTCATGATGTGGTCAACGTCTGGAATGAATGGGAACACGTTCCAAGGAGTGAATTCCAATATTCCACGTGACATTTGGTAAACAATTGTAACAACAATCAAGATCACAAATGGATTGCTGATGTGCAAGAAGTAAGTTGTAACGTACGCGATCATCGAAATAATAATTCCGATATATGCCATCTTATAAAGTGTCCGTGGTCCCTTCGTCAACATGATCTTAGCTGCGATCAACGTTGACAAAATTCCAAAGACTGCCATTGCATTCAAGACCCAAGGGATATTGTCCTTTAATTGCATTGAGATCACGATGAACGTTGGCAACAAAGTAGCATAGAAGTCTTTACCCGTAAATGAGAAAATATAAACTAACAAATGCTTCCGGAATGACTTGTTCTTGAAAGTTTCAGCATAATCATGCACTGTTTCCTTCAAGAATCCGCCAAGTGACAACTTTGGACGAGCATCCAATTCTTCAACGAACTCATCCGTCAAAGCGCGCTCCCAAGTTGTGCGGTATGAAATGAAGATTGCAACAACGAACAAGATTGTCCAGAAAATTCCAGCTAACAAGTACGCATTTTTCTTAGCTTCTTCTGATGGCAAAGATTGTAGAAAGGCCAAGATGAAGAAAACAATTGACGTTCCAGTAGCTGAGATGAACATCCGTGAACCTGACAAAATAGTTCGCTTTGAGTAATCATCAGTCATTTCAGTAGGAAGTGTTTCCCATGGAATCAAAATCATTCCAACAAATATTTCAGTTAATGAATAAACGATTAAGTAGTAAATGAAGTCGTGCCCTGGTCCAAAGACTGAAGTAGCTGGCACCCAAAAACTTAAGAATGAAATTGCAAACCCAAACATTCCAACTAACATCCAGAAATGTCGGCGCCCAAACTTCTTACCGAGCTTTGTCTTATAGAAGCCATCAGTGATCGCTCCAAACAACAATGAGAAAATCGCATCAACGATTCGGGCAATACCTGTAATAGCACCAGCCATCGCAGGGTTCAATCCAACTGATAATGTAAGATATGCAAAGATTACGCCGGAAACGATGTTATTCCATCCGCCTCCCATCAAGTCAGTCAAACCGTATTCGATTCCACGGCCGACATTGATGTCTTTGGGCGTATATACCCAATTCTTTTTCTGTTCCATCTCTTTTAAACCCACCTAAATTTTTTTGTTCAACAAGTGGCATGCCACTTTTGACATAATTAAATATACCATATCATTTATTAATTTGGAACCGTTTTCAACAAACATATTGTGACTTAATGTTTTTGTAATATTTGATTAAAATGGTTGAAATAGATTATCTGCTTTTTCAGAATCATTAGCTGTGATACGATTTTTCTTCCTACGCTGCGCTGTTTAATGCTATTTATTGGCTGGATGGTTGTTGGTGATGAAAAAATAATCACGTCGTTAAATAGGCTGGTTTAGTGTTTCCGGTTTGTTATGTAACAAAATGTTGAATTTTTCACATTGATTTTGTTAAGAGAAATTGTAAGGTTACGCGCTAATTAAAACCACACAGATTCTGTGTGGCTAGTGTGTTTACGAATAATCCCTGCCATATTAGGGCCTCCCCTATAAAACAAATTAGCCAATTTATGTTTAGTAAGTGTAAGCTCAATCCCTACAAAAGTCAAAGTTTCTTATTATTTTAACGTTAGGTGCCATCAATCATAAGTGTAATCCAAGAACTCTTTAAAATATGGAAGCTTAAAGCTAACCATTCCTTGCCCGCTTTTCTCCGTAATCCCCCAGTGATTCAAGCAAGCTTTACGTACTTTCACTTGATTAATAGATCCTTTCAGCACACACTTTAAATAACTAGTTGCTACATCTTTCCCACCACAATCATTAATTGCAAAGACCAACTCACGATCTTCTTGTGATAGGTCACTCATCACCTTTGAATAAACAGCTTCGTATAAGTTCATTTTTGCGAAGACAATTGCTGCTTCAATCTCAACATCTTTGACTAAATTGGTTGTATGTTCCCAAAGACAGTGCCCTATTAACTGATACAAATACGGGTAGCCAGCCGACGCTTCTGCCATCCTGAACGCTTGTTTTTCTTTCAAGCCTAGACCTTTAAACAGATTTAAATATAAATCTACAATTGTAGCTAGATTTAAAGGTTGTAATTTTATTCTATTTGCTCTTAATAAAAAAGTTAACGATTCATCATTTAAAACTGCATCAATCGAAGAAGGAAGACCAGCAGCTGCCACTACAATCGGCAACTCATCAATACAATACATTAAATATGATGCAAAAAAAGTCCGTAACTGTGCTGTAATGTTTTGAACCTCATCAATTAAAATTACAACCGTTTTATTTGCACGATCCACGCGCTGCAATAACGTTTCAAAATCATACTGAAAAGATCCGTGCGTTTCTTGATCGCAAAATTTAAAATTCAGACCCGGAAGTGCAAAATTTAATTCTTTAAGTTCTGAAGAAATGCTCAGTTCTTTCTCCACACCAGTCATAATATTATCCAAAAGATCTTCATTTGAAGAAAGTTTAACCGGAATTATATTTGGGATTTTTTCTAATTGCTTGTCGAGATATGATAACAAACTAGTTTTACCTGAACCACGCATTCCAACTACAAAAGTTGTCCGCAACTGACTGTTTTCATCATTAGTTGCACTTATTAAATTATTCAAAATAACATCGTCGCTAATAAAACTTGCCTTGTTATAATCAAATGCAATATTAAACGGATTATTCATCTGTTCCACTCCTCTCAAATTAAACCAACAACTGTGCAAATGACGGCAGTACGCTCACCAAGAAAACTATAATACTCAAAACAACACACCCTCTGACATCCTCCTTCTTTGTTAAGTGGTAATAACCTAAGCTTAAAATCAACATCTGAGCAACTGCCGAAACTTGTGGTAGATCAATCTTAAACAAAAACATCGTGATAATCGCAACAGCATTTCCAATCCCAATTGCCAGCACAAGCGAAATAAAAAGTGCTTCCAAGTCACGCTTTGGCGCAAAAATCCGCAATAATAACCAATCAATTAAGTAGATAAATATAAATCCGATAATTGAAAAAGCCAGAGTTGATCCGATCTGAGACATCATTAATTGTTTTTCCGGAATCTGCATCATCTTGCTTAAATTAGCGAGTTGCATTTGTTTGGGCAAGAATGGCAACGATACTAAATAGGCAATGATGTTTGACAATGGCACAATGCTGAAAAGTAGCATTGATAAATACCATGGCAATTTTTCCTTATTTTGTTTCATAAGCCCCCCGCTTTGTTATACGTTGAATAATTCAGTATTTAACACCAATGAAAAATTCGTTCAGTTTATCCATTTCCATTGACAAAGTATTAAACTTTGTACTATAATTTTATACATAAAGGCGTCTTTAAAAACGCCACCCCGTCCGTATTTTAATCTCCTGCAAGCTATTTAATTACGGATAAATATTTTAAAAACATTGTAAAAAACGGGTATGTTTAATATAATAGATTAAGTATAATCGTTTGTCAATATAACAAAAGATTTTATTTAGTACTAATTAATTACATACCTTTATGAGGTATAGAAATGAATGTTGTAGACAGAATTAAAGAGACCGCTAAGAAGCAGTCTCTCACCCTTTTAACTGTTTCCGAGCGCTCTGGTTTGGGCGAAAAAACAATCTATCAATGGAACAAGCACAGCCCTAAGTTGGCGACTCTGCAAAAGGTCGCTGATGTTTTGAACGTTTCGGTCGATTATTTACTTGGCAATACTGATGATATGCACAGCAATACGCGCAATGCCGGCCAATCAACGGAAATCGATCTTGATGATGCTTTGCACGATAAAGGAGTCGTGATGCGTTTTAATGGAAAAGAACTCTCAACAAAAGCGAAGAAAGGCATTTTGGATATTATCAATTTGGTCGATGGTGACGAGGAATAATATATGGACAATCTTCAAACGGTGGACGAACTTTTAGACCGGCTGATTACCGAAAATCAGGTTGGTTTGTATTACGATAGTTGGCTGAAAACAGATCCTGACATTGTGATGCTTAGAAATCGGAACCCGTTAATTATTATTAATAGAAATTTCAACACTAAAATACCGATCACATATAGAAAAGCTCATGAGCTTGCGCATATTTTATATGGAACCCTTGAAAACAACGAACTTTATGAATTTTCACCACAGCTTTTGCAAAAAGAGGAAGTCGTTGCCAATCATGGTGCCGTTTCTATTTTGTGCGAACTGATTTACTCTGGTATGCCAATGGAAGAACGTAATTGGGCAAAATTTATGAATGCTTTTTGTCTACCAGATGCGTATCAAGGTGTGGTTAAAGATACGATTGAATTAGTTCGCTAATTTTTTGAATAAACAAAAGCCCTCCAGCGTGAGATTTCTCAGCTAAAGAGCAATTTTTAGTGAATTTTGACTACCTATCTTTAGTTATTATGGCCACTCTCTTCATCTTTCAAGAAATTAATCGCAATGACCAGCCCTAGAATTATTTCAGTGTACGCCTCATCCTCAATTGCAACGTCGTAAGTATTCATCACCGAAATCCAGCGCTTATCAACAACGGCAATTTCTTTATTACCTTTAGTCACGCTGAAATTCATATCCAGCCAACTACCCTGAATCTCTAATCCCATTGCATTAATGTCGTATTTTGCTCGTATCACCGACAAACGTTTTTTAATCACAGCAACTTCTTTATTTTGACTAGAAACCACAAAAGTAGGCAAGAATGAAATCATCTTTTTTGTGATTCGCATACGCTCGTGACCAGACGCATCGCTCAAAGTAAACTGCTTTGGAATATGCACCAGCGATCCCTTAACAAGATAGGCATCATTCCCTTGCGCATCCGTAATCGTTGAAGAGCCCCGCATTGATAAGAAATTTTGTTTAACTGTATAATGAACTGTCATTTTATTTCACCAATCCCGCTTAATCTTGAACTAACTTGTTGATTAATTGCTTTTTCACCAAAAATTCTTTTGCCTCAGCATCAATTGCTTTCAAATCAATTCCCTGCTGCTTGGCCGCAAATACACACCCACAATAACATTGCCGATAAATATCGTATTCATCGCACATCTGAACAGAACGAGCATATCCATTATTTTTCTTGAAATCTGCTGGCAAAAAATTCACTGTATAAATCTTTTGAACATCGAGGCCAACCTCATTTACCTGTTGACTATTTTTGTGAGGCGAAATCGTTAACGCCGTTCCAAAATAATCAAATCCCCGCTCCACAGCTTCTTTTGCCACAATGTCTAAGCGCATTTGGAAACAGGCCGTACACCGTGCACCGCCTTCTGGTTCATATTGCAATTGATGCAGCCCGACCATCCGCATATAATCATTAGGTTGGTACGGTGAAGCGATAAACCCAACGTTGCTCCCGGTCCGGCGATTGAACTCCTCGACAAACTCTTTTTGTACAAGCTCTCGACGTTGATATTCGCTCTTTGGATGAATGTTAGAGTTTGCAAATAGAATTGTCACATCTGCGTATTGCACCAGATATTCCAAACTATAGGTACTGCAGGGTGCGCAACAACTGTGTAGCAAAATTTTAGGTCGTTCTTGATTTGCGGTCCAGTCGGCGACAACTTTTTGCAAAATTCGATCATAATTAACTTTTTCATTCGGCGAAAGCTTTTCTAAAAAATCGTCGGCATTCTTCATGGCTAGCTCCTTTCAGTCACATTTGTCTATTTGATTGTACCAAATAAAGATGTTTGTTTACAGGCTCTATTTTTTAACGTGTTTGTTCTAAGTTTTCGTTCACAAAAAAATGGTTCTACGTCAAATAGGACTGATGAACAAAAAATCAAGTAAATTAACCATTCAAGATCAAGCAGCGGAATTTAAAAGTTCTGTTGCTTTTCTTTCGTAATTTTTCGCGAAAAA
>JAITPD010000049.1 GCA_031289615.1 Lactobacillaceae bacterium
AAAATCATTGACGTTGACTTAAACAATTATAGATTAGCCATTTGGCTAATCAAAAACAAAAATGGAACCAATGAATAACAAACAAATGTTATTCATCAGTCCCAAATATTATAGAACCCTTTTTGTTGGGACCATCAACGAGGATAAGTTATATAATAGAGTTATTGACTAAAAGTAATTATTTTTGGGGAGTAGAATGATGATTGATATGATACCGAGGGGTGATAAACAAATTTTGTATGCAATTTGGCCGGTGTTAGCCATTTTGTTGGGGGCACTAGTTGTTGCATTTGTAATCAGCAGGATTCGAAAAGCGCAAGGTAAAAAGCAGGGTAATTTTGTATGGATTGCTTCGTGGTTATTGTTAATCAGCAGTTTAGGAATTTTCGCATATCACAGCAATGTGTTGGGAATCAAGAATCTCTGGGCCAAACAACAGGTCGCAAGTCAAAAAAAAGTTGTCAAAAAGCAGGCGCAGAAGAGTGTGGAACGGTTGGCTGTCGAAAAGATGGTTATGCGCGATCAAGATACACAAGATGCGTTCACTAAGATTGGGTTCGTGGCGATTCCGGATGTTTCGATTTTGCTACCGATTTACAATGACGCGTATTCTGTCACGGGGTTAAATCTCGGAGCTGATTATGCAAATAAATCTGCAGACGATCCAGATGGCGAGAAGGAGCCAGTGATGGGACAGGGAAATTATGGACTGGCCGCGCATAATTTTAATGATGGTAAAACTGGGTTTAGTGCATTGCAAGAAAAGTTGGATGAAAACGCTCCTTATCTGGTAGATGGGCAGACAGGGACTTCAGATTGGTTAAAAAATAAGCCGGTGTATCTGGCCAATGCAGATGGTATTTACGAATATCGGATTACAGAGCAAACGACGATGGTGCCGACGGATGTTGCGGTGCTTAATCAGACGCCAAATGCTCAGCTGACAATCATTAGTTGTTTGTTTCCAAATATAAATTATCGCATCATCACGCATGCTGATTTTGTTAAGCATTATTCTTGGCAAAGCGCGCCTAAGCAGATGGTCGGGTATTTTAACTTGCAAGTGCAAAATACAAACGCGCGGGCGGATTGGTTTAATCCTGGAACAGAAGAGGGTGCCAATGGTGATCGCGGTGGGGCTAAGTAATTAGTTGTGATTAAATGTGTCGCCACTTACTATTATTATTGAAAAACCACCACGCAAGTGAAAGATGACAAAGGTTTTGCTTCAACCCTAATTTTTAGATATAATATAGTTACTTTGAGATGCATTTAAGTGTACTGAGTAGATGCAGTGCACTCAGCTAATACACCACCACAGATATGTGATATTGATCCATCAATGTCCAATATCTGTAGTGGTGTTTTTTATCCCAATCAAAAAGCCACCCCGAATGAGTGGCTTTTTAGCTAAATTAATTAATGATTAACGTGAACCAAAGACTTTCTTTTTGATTGCAAACCAAGCTCCTACCGTCAGTGCAACAAGTGCTACAAGGATTTCGGCAATACTTGAGAAGTTAGTCGTAGTATTAGCAGGAAGTTGCTTTTCGCTTAATACGTCTTGGGCATTATCTTGTTGTACCGGTTGAGCATGCTTCTCAACGTTGTCATCTGATGTAACAGGTTGTTCTAACGCTGGAGACGCAACACTGCGAACAGATGGAGTCGTTACTCCGCTTCGCACATTCGTGGTAAATGGATTAGTGTCTCGAACGCTATCTGTACCAGGTTGAACAAAACTTGGTGCAACGTTGTTATCATTTGCTGGAGCTGGAGCTGGAGCTGGAGCTGGAGCTGGAGCTGGAGCCGGAGCCGGTGTTGGTTCTGGTGTAGGCGTTGGAGTAGGAACTGGAGTTGGTTCTGGCTCTGGAGCCGGAATACCATCCGCCATTGATTTTGCATAGGCACTTGCTTGTTCTAGCAAGGCTACGAGGTCATTGATTGCTTGGCTATGCTTTGTTGCCAACTCAGCTTGATTCTCGTAGTCTGTTGCCAAATCCTCAGACTTTTTAGCGTTCGAAGTAGCGGCCTTGGCTGCTTCATACGCCTGATCAGTTGCTTTTGCTGAACTCTCGATTTGCCCGCTCTGTAAAAGAGTAATAACAATATCGGTAAGGCGTTTGGCTTCTTGACGATATGCAGTTGCCAATGCTTGTTGTTCATCGACAGTTGCTTGGAATTCAGCGCGAGCATCAGATGCAGTGGTGATTTGAGCACCATAACTTGCAGCTGCGGCAACATAATTATCATAGTTTTGCTTTTGCAGATCATATGACTCGTTTAAATTAGTCAGCAATTGTGTTTGCTCATTAATGTTTTGACCTACAAATCCGATCGTAATATTATTTGTCAGATGGTATGGAGAATTTTCGTCAGTTGAACCATTACGAATATCATTAGCAAGTTGGAGCGCAGCACTAGCGGCGTTTGAGGCGGCTAGATACTCTGGCGTAACTTTCTTTTGTGCGTCTGCTTGCTTTGATGCGGTAGTTTGAATGCTTGAGATAAACGCTGGTAATTTAGCACTAAGATGGGCAGCGGTATCAGTGAAGTCAGCCGTTGAAGTTAACTGGGTCACTGAAGCAATGATATCTTTCATTGTTGTTGATTTTGTGCTCGAAAGGATGAATAAATCCTTGTCGACAGGTGCAATGTTTTTCACTGCTTGATCTACTGACAACACTCTAGATGATGCCAATGATAATGATTTAGACACATCATTAAGCTGATTGGCAATGCTAGTACTTGGTGCATTTTTAGCTAACGAATCAAGGGTTGTGCTAATTTGAGAAAAATCAGTATAGATGTTATTTATATTAGTTTTGGCATTTTCCAAAGCTGCATTGAAGGCACCAAGGTAATCAAAATCATCAACAACATCTAGCTTAGAATCATTTGCTGCAAATTTATTAGCGTTTGAATTTAGTTGTTCAAGGTTTACTAAAAATCCTTTGTAACTAGTTGTTGCATCTAGAATTTGACCAGACAAAGTTGACTTGTAGGCTGCATCAACTGAATTCGCAAAAGTGTCAAAGGCATTGGGAGCCGCCAAAATGTCAGCCATTGATTGGTTGTTCGCTGCATAAAGTGCATCTTGGTCATTTGCAAGGGTGCTTAGTGAATTAATTACTGATCCGACCTTAATCATGGTCCTATAATGCTCACGAAGCTTTTTGTCAGTGGCATCTGCTTTATTTTGTTCGTTCTTCTGGTCATCAGCTAACGAATTAATCTGAGCAGAAAGTGAATCGACTGAACTCTGGGCACTAGATGCAGCAGTTGTAGCTGAAGTAGCACTAGCAGATGCAGCAGTAGCATTTGACTGAGCATCAGCAGCTGATTGTTTGAGACTTCTAGTACTGTTAGCCAGATCAGTATATTGATCGTGATATACTGTAGCGTCTAACGCATACGATTGCGCATTAGCAGTTTCGCTTTCTGCGAGTTTATGTAATTCATCTGCGTTGGCTTGATAGCTGTCAGCCTTTGGTGCTAAGCTTTGTGCTTGAGTGTGCGCTTCGCTTGCCAAGCTGTTCCAAGCTGCCTTAGTCTTTGTTGATTTGTCATTCAAGATGTGATGGGCCAAATCAGATGCGTCTTTTTCATCTGTTGTAACTGCGGCTTGTCCATCATCTGCAAAGGCTTGAGTAAGTGGGACGATTGCTCCAACTGCTGAGCCACCAACTGCAAGCAAGGTCATGGCTGAGATGCACCACTTCTTACCGGCTTTGTACATTTTGAAGCGAGTAGTTTGTTTATTATTTTCCATGGTTTATTCACCTTTTCTGGATTGATTATGTAACTGGTCTAATAACGATACGAAAAACTATTTAGAATCAGTTCTGTAATTAAGAGCCACTTTTAACTATACTTTGTGAATATTATCTCTTGACGATAAAACAATGAATAATATTTGAAATATTCTTGTAAACTTTTAAAAACATTCAAATATGTCCGTAATATAGGATTATTTTGAAGATTAGGAGCGTTTTTAAGAGCAAATAAAAAACTCAATGGTTGGTCGCCGATTAAACCTCGGCAACGAATCATTGAGTTTGTTGGTTAAATTATATTGTTCTTTGCTTGATCAGCTCCGCTAAAGATTCCTTACTATCATTATCGAAAAACCACCACGCAAGTGAAAAAATGACCAAGGTGTTTCATAAATAGAACAGCTGAATGAATTAGTATTAACCAAAGATATTCTTTTTGACTGCCACCCAAGCACCAGCGAGAACTGCCAGAACAGTAGTAACGATACCAAGGATCAATCCGGCTGGGTTGTTATTAGAAGCAATTTGCTTGTCTGCTAAAGCGTTGACCTTCTCATCTTCAGTAGTTGTTGGTTCAACGTTGTCGGGTGAACCAGACACAGCAGACGAAGCAGGCACATCTGCACTTGAAGCAACAGGAGTTTGGGCCGGTGCTGTAGCTGGAGTAGTTGTCGTGGTTGTTGAAATTGGCGAATAAACAGCACTAGTAACGTTGCCAGCATAATTCATTGGAGCAACAACGCCATCATTAGAAGCTACAGGCGCCTGAGTTACCGTAGTCTGTTCTGACGTAGCAACTTGGACGGTGTTGGCATCTTGAACCACATCCTGGACTGGATTTGTCCCTGGAGCAGGCACCGTCGTTGTTGGTCCTTGGACTGGCGTTTCAATTGGATCTAGAATTGCCGCAGCCATTGACTTAGCATACGCACTCGCCTTTTCTAATTCAAGAATAATCGCGTTAATGGTAGCTACTCGTTCGTTCAATCCATCAGCCTGTGAAAGATAAGCAATTGATAGTTCCGAATGTTCTTGAGCCAAGGAAGCGGCGACACTTGCAGCGGTTGCGGCAGATTGAGCTTCAGATTGAGCTTCAGATTGCCTACCGTTAATCTCTTCCACGAATGCTTCGAGACTAGCTTGTTGTGCTGCAGCTTCAGATGCTGCTCCATAATTAGCGGTTGCCTCACTGGCTGCAACGGCATATTCTGACTGGGCGTTGCTTAAAGCAGCTTGTGCATCAGCTAAAAGACCGTTGGCAGTGTCAAGTTGATCATCATTTGTATCAATTTCGGCTTGCAGATTATCAAGGAAATCTTCTTGGTCTGCAATATTATACCCAGGTGTTCGCCAATCTCCTGATGAATTAGCTGCATAACTTCCGGCACTTCCACCATTGCGAATTTCGTTAGCCAAAGCAGTTGCTTCAACAGCAGCATTAGAAGCAGCAATATATTCGGGGCTTGCAAGTCTTTGAGCAGTGGCGGCAGCGTTTATTTCAGCCACAGCTGCGGAGACATTTGCCGGGTTTGCAAGAGTTGCGATTGAATAATTAATTGATGCAGCTGATCCAAAATTAGCATTAAGATAATCAACTTGAACACCAAAAGTTTGGAGCGACGTCAAATTAGTCAGAGTTTCCGGAAGCACATACCCGGTGACCACGTTATAAACTGTAAAGAGGTTTGTTAGATTGGTATTAAACGTTGTGAATTCTTCTGGATTTACATAACCTAAAGCGTTGAAAGCTAATATAATTGAAGTAATATTTGTCGTAATCACACTAATATCATTTTCTATATTTGAGTAAATGTTATTGAGTAAGGGTGCATATCGGTCACCGAGAGAGTGTGCTGGATCACCCATATAAGGGTAAAATTCTAAAACAAATTCATCAACAGCGCTAACATTAGTAAGAAGATCTGCATACGCCGATTGAACTGCGGAAAGTGAGCCTGCTTGAGAACTGTAAGCAGACGAAACTGACCTTGCAAAAGCGTTTAGATTATTTGGTGTATCACGGATCATTCCCATATTACTCGTGGCTTGGGCAGCGATTGAATCTTGATCCGTGGCCAACGAGTTCAAGGTGTCGATGTTAGCATTGGCGGAATCAACCTGTGCTTGATAGGCATTACTTGCAGCGACCAGTGAATCAACAACTGCTTGGCATGAGTTGATGTCTCCATAAAGAGTTGCAGCACTAGTAGAATCTGAAGTAGTTCCAATTTTGGCAGATAGAGAAGTTGCTACTGATTCTTCGGATGATGCACTGTCCAAGGCAGAAGAAGCCGCTTCAGAAAAAACTTGTGCTTGGCTGGCAGCAGATTCTGCGCTTAAACTATTATTGGCGATGCTATCAACTATTTCGTCGTACTTAGCTGTTTCTGATTGAGCAACAGCCACATAAGAAGATGCAGTAGCTGATTCTTGATCTGCAGAACTAGTAAGTGCATCAGCCTGTGCTTGATAATCAGTAACCTTGTCCGCCAAGCTATCGGCGCGAGTTTGTGCATCATTAGCAATGTTGGTCCAAGCTGCTTTAGTCTTGGTTGAAGTATCTGCTAAAACTTCGGCAGCAAAATCAGACGCTGCTTTCTCGTCATCAGAGATAGTGACAATGGCATCATCAGCAAAGACACTGTGCAATTGAACAACTGCTCCAGTGACGGGTGCGGCAACGGCAACTAAAGTCAGGGCTGAGATACACCATTTCTTACCAACTTTATACATTTTATATCGTTTTTTTGATTGAGGATGTCCCATGATCTTTACTCCTTAATTTCGGATTATTTTGAACACGCTTTCATTGTAGCTTTTAAATTCAGCTTTTCGGTTTGTTTTTTTGTGAAGTTAACTTGAAATACAAACGTAAAGAATCTATTGCAAAGCTGATCAAGAATGAGAATAATCTTTTTCTTATAAATATTAATTATTGTGAGCGCAAATCAGGATAACGCGCTGGTTAAAAAGTAGCGCTTTTTTTGATGGGACAGTGTAAAATTAAAGGGAGATAAATAAACGAGTTAATAATTAATCAAGCAATCAAACTAAAGGAGCCAGAACTGTGAAAACAATTGCTTTTGATATATCTAACCAGCCACTATCGGTTGCATTATTTGAAGATGACCAGTTACTGGGGCAAATCGAAACAAATCTAGCTAAGAATCATTCTGAACAGTTATTACCAGCGATTGACGAATTGATCAAGCAAGTTGGTTGGTTGCCAGCTGACTTGGACCGCGTCATCGTTAGCCAGGGGCCAGGTTCATATACTGGATTGCGAATTGCGGTCACAACTGCCAAGACTCTCGCGTTCACGTTAGGCTTAGATTTGATTGGTATTTCTGGGCTAGCACTTTTAGCGGCAAATGTGGATAATCAAGACGTATTGATTATTCCGATGATGGATGCGCGTAACGAAAATGTGTATGCCGGCCAGTATCGTTGGATTGACGGAGTATTGACTTCAGTTCAGGCTGATCAGCACACTTCGATCCATGATTTGCCAATGGCTGTCGGCGACGAACCTGTGGTGTACGTTGGTGAGTGGAATGCATACGAGCGAGTTTTGCGCGACAATGTTAAACAAGCTAAATTTGCTGATGATAACGTTCCGCATGCGAAAAATATGCAACGTCTGACTACAGGTCAACCTGTCTTGCACGACGATGAAAAAATTCATCAATTTAATCCCAAATATTTACGGGTGACCCAAGCTGAGGCCGAATGGAAAGCAGCGAACCCTGGAGTAGGAACTCAGAATTATGTTGAAAAAGTTAAGTAACTGGTGGCGCTGGATTATTCACCCGCTTCCACAAGAATTGCGAAATTTCCATCAAACTGTGGTGATTGCCGGAATTGAATACGAGCTTTCACCGGCACGACTTGATGAAGCAACGGAGATTATGGAAGTCGAGCGAGATGCTTATTTTGGTAAGGAGCCTTGGCCGATTGAGTTGTTTTGGTCAGAAATCAATCGCCAACAGGGTCGGCTGTACATCGTTTTGCGCGCTCGGGAGACAAAAACAATTGTTGCGTACATTGGCACGGCTTTTCGTCCGGGATTGCGTGAGGTGCACGTGACCAATATCGCAGTAAAACGCCAATGGCAACATCGCGGGATTGGTAAGTTTCTAATCTTGTATGTGATGTCGGTGGCAGCTCAGATTAAATTCAAAACGGTGACGCTCGAGACACGCCAATCTAATGCAATCGCTCGCAAGTTGTACCAGACACTGGGCTTCAAGCAGGTGCGAACTAAGCGCAGGTATTATGATGATCATGAGGATGCGATTGAGATGATGGCATCTTTGGGAGGTGCACACTGATGGCTGAGATTAATTTTCGTTCAACGACGACTGCAAATGAGTTGTATGAAATTGCCAAGTCAGCGTATCGTGGTTCTCCTTGGTCGAAGCAACTTTTTGAAAATGATTTACGGAATCGTACTAGCAGTTATCAAATTTTAGAATTGGACGGCGAGGCAGTTGCGTTTGTGGGCGGAAACCTAGTGATTGACGAGCTTTCGATCAGTAATGTGGCGGTTCGAGCTGAGGTTCAAGGACAACAATTAGGAGAAAAGCTTCTATATAAATGGTTTGAAAAGTTTCCAGCCAAAACACGTGTGATGTTAGAGGTGCGAAGTTCGAACAAACGAGCAATTCATTTATATGAAAGAATGGGCTTTGAAATTTTTAATATTCGCGAAGATTATTATCGTGATCCAAAAGAAGATGCGTATTTAATGGATTTGAGATTACCAAGAAAGGAGCAATAAATTGGCAGATCGAATTATTATGGCGTTTGAATCGAGCGCTGATGAAACGAGTGTGGCGATTGTGAAGAACGGGGTAGAGATTCTTAGCCTGGAAATCGCGACACAGATTAAGAGTCATCAACGTTTCGGTGGAATTGTGCCGGAAGTGGCGAGTCGGCATCACATTGAACAGATTACGATTTTAGTTGATGCGGCGCTAGAAGATGCTGGACTGACGTATTCTGATTTGACGGCGATTGCGGTGACTTATGGACCAGGACTGGTTGGCGCACTCTTAATTGGGGTGACAGCTGCCAAGACAATTGCGTGGGCGCACGGGTTGCCATTAGTTCCAGTTGTGCATATGGCGGGACATATTTCTGCGGCCCAATTTGTTCAGCCAATTGTTTACCCAGCGTTAGCGTTGATGGTTTCAGGTGGGCACACTGAGTTTGTGTACATGGCTGACGAATACCAATACGTTGTCGTTGGTGATACGCGTGATGACGCAGCTGGTGAGTCGTATGATAAAGTCGGACGAACGCTTGGCTTGCAGTACCCCGCTGGAAAGACAATTGATGAAATGGCCCACCAAGGTGACGATGCATACGATTTGCCACGAGCGCTGATGCATGATGGCAAGTTAGACTTTAGCTTTTCTGGGTTGAAGAGTGCAGTCATTAACTTGAAGCATAATGCTGAGCAACGGGATGAAGAAATTAATATCACCAACTTGGCGACGAGTTTTCAGAACGCGGTTTTAGATATGTTGTTGACTAAGACGAGAACAGCTCTACAAGAATATCCAGTTCAGACATTTATCGTAGCTGGTGGAGTAGCAGCTAATCAAGGTTTGCGGGCCGGGATTGACGAGTTGCAAAAAGAGTTTACGACAACTTCCTTCATTAAAGTACCGCTAGATCTTGCTGGTGACAATGCGGCGATGATTGGAGCAGCTGGTGACATTGCATACCGGCATGGAGCACGAGCTGGCTTGGATCTAAATGCAAAGCCGGGACTGGAGTTTGATTATCTCGAACCAGGGATGAAATTCGTGACACCGATGTAAGACACTTATTATAGTAATAAAGTATGTAAATTAGCGCTGTGAGAATTTGTCATGGCGTTTTAAATTATTATGAAGCCACTTTTTCAAAACGCGCCTAGAAAAGCAAACTTATTTTTAAAAAGAAATTCAAACAAAAAGCTTGCAATGCCTAGGTAGATAAGGTATTATATTCAAGTACGTTATTTTCAAACGGGGTAATTATGCCCTGAATGTGGTAGCGACAGTAACGAGCGATGATGTGAGAGGTTGCGACACGCCCGGCAGCTTTGCCACGGGAACCACTGCCATGGATTCCAGAGCGACGCGTTGGTTTTCTCACGGAGTTAGTCTCATATTCCAATATGGACGAAGGAAGGAGTCATTCATGGCAAACAAGAAGATCCGTATCCGCTTAAAGGCGTACGAACACACAATCATTGATGCATCTGCAGAAAAGATTGTTGAAACGGCAAAACGGACTGGTGCTGAAATTTCAGGACCAATCCCATTGCCTACAGAACGTACCTTGTACACTGTTCTGCGTTCACCCCACAAGCATAAGGATTCACGTGAACAATTCGAAATGCGCACTCATAAGCGTTTGATCGACATTGTTAACCCAACTGCTCAAACAGTTGACGCGTTGTCAAAGCTTGAATTACCAAGTGGTGTCAACATCGAAATCAAGTTGTAATTTGGTTTCAAAACGTATTGTGCCTGATTAAGCATTTAACTAATCAAAAAAATAGATTTACTAATCAAAGGAGATAGTCATGACTACTAAAGGTATCTTAGGCCGCAAAGTCGGCATGACTCAGGTATTCACTGACGAAGGTGAACTTATCCCTGTTACTGTGATTGAATCAACGCCAAACGTTGTTCTTCAAGTTAAAACACTTGAAAACGACGGCTACAGCGCCATTCAATTAGGTTACTCAGATAAGCGTGCTGTTTTGTCAAACAAGCCTGAGCAAGGTCACGTTGCAAAAGCAAACACGGCCCCTAAGCGCTACATTCGTGAAATTCGCGACGCTGAGGGAGAATTTAATGTCGGGGATGAAGTAAAGGTTGATGTATTCGCTGAAGGTGAAACAGTCGACGTTACTGGAATCACAAAGGGTCATGGTTACCAAGGTAACATTAAGAAGGACGGCCAATCTCGTGGACCTATGGCTCACGGATCTCGTTATCACCGTCGTCCTGGTTCATTGGGAGCCGTTATCAACCGCGTCTTCAAGGGTAAGAAGTTGCCAGGACGCATGGGTACCAACAAGCGCACTGTTCAAAACTTACAAGTTGTACGCGTAGACGTTGAAAACAACGTAATCTTGGTCAAGGGAAACGTCCCTGGAGCAAACAAGTCACTTGTTACTGTTAAGAACTCAGTAAAAGCAAAGTAATAAGGACGAAGGGAGGATTAAAACATGACTAAGATTGCTTTATTTAAGCAAGATGGTTCAAATGCCGGTGAAGTTGAGTTAAACGACGCTATCTTCGGTATCGAGCCTAATAACAATGTCATCACTGACGCTGTCTTGATGCAACGCGCATCATTGCGTCAAGGAACACACGCCGTTAAGAACCGCTCAGCAGTTCGTGGTGGTGGACGGAAGCCTTGGCGCCAAAAGGGTACTGGACGTGCTCGTCAAGGGTCTATCCGTAGCCCACAATGGCGTGGCGGAGGAATTGTCTTCGGACCTACTCCTCGTTCATATGCCTACAAGTTGCCTAAGAAGGTATACCGTTTGGCATTGAAGTCAGTGTTGTCACAAAAGGTTTTGGACTCAGCTTTGGTTATCGTGGATGCTTTGTCATTCGACGCACCAAAGACGAAGGAATTCAAGGCTGTATTGAACAACTTGAACGTGAACGAAAAGACATTGGTTGTCTTGGACGACAATAACACTAACGCAGCATTAGCAGCACGTAACATTGAAAACGTGACTGTTATGACTGCAAAGGGTGTTAACGTGCTAGACGTAATCAATAACGATAAGTTGGTTGTTGTTCAATCAGCTTTGTCACAAGTTGAGGAGGTTTTGGCATAATGGACGCACGCGATATCATTTTGCGCCCGATCATCACTGAACAAACGATGAGCGTTTTGGACGAAAAGCGCTACACGTTTGAAGTCGATGTTCGTGCTACTAAGCCACAAATTAAGCGCGCTATTGAAGAAATTTTCGACGTTAAAATCGAAAAGATCAATACCGCTAACGTACGTGGTAAGCTGAAGCGTCAAGGACGTTTCGCTGGTTACACTAAGAAGCGTAAGAAGGCAATTGTTAAGTTGACTGCTGCTTCTACGGACATTCAATTGTTCAACGAAAACTAATATAGGAGGAAAGCAGCGTGGCTATCAAGAAATACAAGCCAACCTCTAACGGACGTCGTAATATGACGAGCTCAGATTTTGCTGAGATCACAAAGACTACGCCCGAAAAGAGCTTGTTGGAATCAAAGTCAAACACTGGTGCCCGTAATTCTTACGGACACATGACAGTTCGTCATCGCGGTGGCGGACACAAGCGTCAATACCGTATCATCGACTTCAAGCGTACTAAGGATGAAGTTACTGCTAAGGTTACTGCGATCGAATACGATCCAAACCGTACAGCTAACATCGCTTTGTTACAATATACTGATGGTACAAAGGCATACATCTTGGCGCCTAAGGGATTGGAAGTCGGAATGACTGTTCAATCTGGTCCTGAAGCCGACATCAAGGTCGGAAACGCATTGCCATTGGCAAAGATCCCTGACGGAACTCAAATTCATAATATTGAATTGAAGCCTGGTAAGGGTGGACAACTTGCTCGTTCAGCTGGTGCATCTGCACAATTGTTGGGTAAGGAAGGAAAGTACGTTTTGGTTCGCCTTCAATCAGGTGAAGTTCGTATGATTCTTGCCGTTAACCGTGCCACAGTTGGAGTTGTTGGAAATGAACAACACTCATTGATTAATTGGGGTAAGGCTGGTCGTCGTCGTTGGAAGGGTCAACGCCCACACGTTCGTGGATCTGTAATGAATCCTAACGATCACCCTCATGGAGGAGGAGAAGGTAAGGCGCCTGTTGGACGTCCATCTCCAATGTCACCATGGGGTAAGAAGACTGCTGGTAAGAAGACTCGTGACGTTAATGCTCGCTCAAGCAAGTTTATCGTTCGTGGTCGTAAGAGTAAGTAGTCTAATATTCCTATTAGATAAGAAACAAAGCATACGAGAGGAGACTTCATTATGGGTCGCAGCCTGAAGAAGGGGCCATTCGCTGATGCTCACTTGCTAAAGAAAGTTGAAGCAGCTAATGCTTCTGAAAAGCAAGTAGTTATCAAGACATGGTCACGCCGTTCAACGATTTTTCCAAGCTTCATCGGATTGACTTTTGCCGTTTACGATGGTCGTAAGCACGTACCAGTTTTGGTACAAGAAGACATGGTCGGTCACAAGCTTGGTGAATTTGTCCCTACGCGTACATTCCATGGACACGCAGCGGATGATAAAAAAACAAAGCGTAAGTAATTAGGAGGACAATACAATGGCTGAACAAATCACGTCAGCAAGTGCCACGGCGAAAATCGTTCGTGTCGCACCACGTAAGGTCCGCCTTGTGCTTGACCAAATTCGTGGAAAGCGAGTGGCAGAAGCATTTGCAATTTTGCAATTCTTGCCAAACCACTCATCAGTAGATGTTTATAAGGTGTTGAACTCAGCAGTTGCTAATGCTGAGAACAACTTCTCACTAGATCGCGAAGATTTGGTAGTTGCAGAAGCCTTTGCTAACGAAGGACCAACGTTAAAGCGTTTCCGTCCCCGTGCCAAGGGTTCAGCATCACCAATCAATAAGCGTACAAGCCACATTTCTATTGTGGTAAAAGAAAAGTAAGGAGGATTGAGTCATGGGTCAAAAGATTAACCCAACTGGTTTCCGTGTCGGAATCATCCGCGACTGGGATGCAAAATGGTACGCAAACAAGAAGGACTACGCAAATTTGTTGTTAGAAGACATGAAGTTGCGTAAGTATATCGAGACTAAGTTGGCAGAAGCATCAGTTTCACGTATCGAAATTGAACGTACTGCTAACCGCGTTAACGTCTCAATCCACACTGCTAAGCCTGGAATGGTTATTGGTAAGGGTGGATCAGAAGTTGATGCATTACGTAGCAAGTTGTCACAATTAGTGGCAAAGGGTGAACGTGTTCACATCAACATCATTGAGATTAAAAAGCCTGATTTGGACGCCCACTTGGTTGGTGCACAAATTGCTCAAGACTTGGAGCGCCGTGTTGCGTTCCGTCGTGCAATGCGTGGAGCCATCCAACGTGCAATGCGTGCTGGTGCCAAAGGTATCAAGACACAAGTTGCTGGACGTTTGAACGGAGCTGACATTGCTCGTATTGAGCAATATACTGAGGGTACGGTTCCTTTGCACACATTGCGTGCAGACATCGATTACTCTTGGGATGAGGCAACTACCACATACGGTCAACTAGGTATTAAAACTTGGATTTACCGTGGTGATATCTTGCCAGAGAAGAAGTCTAAGAGCAAGGAGGCGAAGTAATCATGCTAGTTCCAAAGCGTGTTAAGTACCGTAAGCCACATCGTGGTCACATGCGCGGTGAAGCTAAGGGTGGTAAAACAGTTGCATTCGGTGAATACGGATTGCAAGCTGTCACATCACACTGGATTTCAAACCGCCAAATTGAAGCTGCTCGTATTGCTATGACGCGTCAAATGAAGCGTGGTGGTCAAGTTTGGATCAAGATTTTCCCACACTTGTCATACACTTCTAAGGGTGTCGGAGTTCGTATGGGTAACGGTAAGGGTGCTCCTGTAGGTTGGGTTGCACCAGTCAAGCGCGGCAAGGTATTGTTTGAAGTTGCCGGTGTTCCTGAAGAAGTTGCCCGTGAAGCCCTACGCCTTGCAGCTAACAAGTTGCCAGTTAAGACTAAGATCTTGACTCGCCAAGTGGAGGGTGAATAATGAAGACCAAAGATTTACAAAACGAAATCAAGGGCCTCAGCACAGCTGAATTAGTAGCTAAGGAAAAGAGCTACAAGGAAGAGTTGTTTAACTTGCGTTTCCAACTAGCTACTGGTCAACTTGAAAACACGGCTCGCTTGTCAGAAGTACGTAAGCAAATTGCACGTATCAAGACTGTGATTCGTCAACAAGAATTGAACAAGTAGTAGAGGAGAGGAGACCAAGATGACTGAAGCTCGTAACGCACGTAAGGTTTACACAGGCCGCGTGGTTTCAGATAAGATGGAGAAGACAATCACTGTCGCTATCGAAACTTATAAGAACCACCCAGTTTATGGTAAGCGTGTTAAGTACACGAAGAAGTTTAAGGCTCACGATGAGAACAACGAAGCTAAAGAAGGAGATGTAGTACGTATCATGGAGACACGTCCAACATCTGCTACAAAGCGCTTCCGTTTGGTAGAAATCGTCGAGAAGGCCGTTATTATCTAATCGTTTTAATCTCGAATTTTACCAATAACGGAAGGAGGACAAAATCGTGATTCAACAAGAAAGTCGTTTGAAAATTGCTGACAATTCCGGAGCACGTGAAATCTTGACTATCAAGGTTTTGGGTGGATCTGGTCGTAAGTTCGCCGGTATCGGTGACATGATCGTCGCAACAGTAAAGCAAGCTATTCCTGGTGGAACTGTTAAGAAAGGTGACGTCGTAAAGGCTGTTATCGTTCGTACTGTTTCATCAACACACCGTGCAGATGGTTCATACATCAAGTTTGATGAGAACGCTGCCGTTATCGTTAAAGATGATAAGAGTCCTGTTGGAACTCGTATCTTCGGACCTGTTGCGCGTGAATTGCGTGACAATGATTACATGCGTATCGTGTCATTGGCACCTGAAGTATTGTAATTTTCCATCATTAAATCAAGGAGGAAGCCTCGCATGTTTGTAAAGACAGGTGACAAGGTTAAGGTTATCGCCGGCAAGGACAAGGGCAAAGAAGGCGTTATCGTAAAGACTATCGCTGCTAAGGACCGTGTTGTTGTTGAAGGTGTGAACATTATGAAGAAGCACCAAAAGCCTAATAACCAATACCCACAAGGTGGAATTATCGAGCTTGAAGCTCCTATCCACGTTTCAAACGTACAATTGCTTGACCCTTCAACTAATGAGCCAACCCGTGTTGGTATCAAGATTGAAGATGGTAAGAAGGTACGCGTATCAAAGAAGTCTGGAACGGCTTTGTAATTAAGGGTGAAAGGAGGAAATCATTATCATGGCAAGTCGCTTGAAAGAAAAGTATGTTAATGAAGTTCAACCTTCATTGATCGAAAAGTTTAGTTACAGCTCAATCATGCAAACTCCAAAGATCGAGAAAATCGTTCTTAACATGGGGGTTGGTGACGCTGTATCAAACTCTAAGAACTTGGATGAAGCTGTTGCAGAATTAGAATTGATTGCTGGTCAAAAGCCAGTTATTACTCGCGCCAAGAAGTCAATCGCTGGCTTCCGTTTGCGTGAAGGAATGGCAATCGGAACTAAGGTTACTTTGCGTGGTGATCGTATGTACGACTTTTTAGATAAGTTGATCAACGTTTCATTGCCACGTGTTCGTGACTTCCGTGGAGTTTCACCAAAGGCCTTTGATGGTCGTGGAAACTACACGTTGGGAATTCGCGAACAACTTATTTTCCCAGAAATTGATTACGATGCAGTTAACCGCGTTCGTGGTTTGGATATTGTAATCGTAACAACTGCTAACTCTGATGAAGAGTCACGTGAAATGCTTACTCAATTGGGTATGCCTTTCACTAAGTAATCTAGAAATAACTGTTTAATCAGTAAGAAATTTTATAGGAGGCAACATCAATGTCAATGACTGACCCAATTGCAGATTTCTTGACTCGTATTCGTAACGCCAACATGGTTCGTCACGATTCAGTTGAAGTTCCTGCATCAAAGATCAAGAAAGACATCGCCGAAATTTTGAAAAATGAAGGCTTTGTCCGGGACGTTGAATACATTGATGATGACAAGCAAGGAGTAATCCGCGTCTTCCTTAAGTATGGTGCTGAAAAGCAACGCGTTATCTCAGGTTTGAAGCGTATTTCAAAGCCTGGTTTGCGTTCATACGTAAAAGCCGATTCATTGCCAAAGGTTTTGAACGGTTTGGGAATTGCTATCATCTCAACTTCTGAAGGTGTTATCACCGACAAGGAAGCTCGCGCCAAGAACATTGGTGGCGAGGTATTGGCATACGTTTGGTAATTAAGAAATCTAATAAAGGAGGTATCCTACGATGAGTCGTATTGGTAACAAGATTTTGACTTTGCCTGCTGGCGTTGAAATTAAGCGCGAAGGTGACGTTGTTACTGTTAAGGGACCAAAGGGTGAATTGTCACGCGAAGTCGCATCAGAGATTACATTCTCTGTTGACGGTCCTGCAGTAAAGTTTGAACGTCCCTCAGACGAAGGTAAGATCAAGGCTTTGCACGGTACTACACGTGCCAATGTAGCCAACATGGTTGAGGGTGTCTCAGAAGGCTTCAAGAAGACTTTGAAGCTTGTCGGTGTTGGTTACCGTGCAGCTAAGCAAGGAAACAAGCTTGTGTTGAACGTCGGTTACTCACATCCAGTTGAATTTGAAGACCGCGACGGTTTAACCGTTGAAGTGCCTGATTCAGTTACAGTTATTGTTTCTGGAATCTCAAAGCAAAAGGTCGGAGATTTATCTGCTGAGATCCGTGCCGTACGTGCTCCTGAACCTTATAAGGGTAAGGGAATCCGTTACGAAAATGAATACGTTGCACGTAAGGAAGGTAAGACTGGTAAGTAATCTTAGTTGGCTGTTTGATGAAATGTTTCAACATTTTAAAACAGTATCGATTAGGTGAGGGAGCAACGTTCCAACACTACTTACACAGTATATCTTTCAATAAGAATAAAAGAGGTTACGAACATGATTACGAAGTCAGACAAGAATAAAGTGCGTCAACACCGACACACTCGAGTTCGTGGTAAGATTTCTGGTACTGCAGAGCGCCCACGCTTGAACGTTTTCCGTTCTAACAAAAACATCTACGCTCAATTAATTGATGACGTAGCGGGTGTGACGCTTGCTAGTGCCTCAACTTTGGATGCATCTATTGCAGAAGCTCCAAAAACTGAACAAGCTACAAAGGTCGGTGCATTAGTTGCAGAACGTGCCAAGGCTGCTGGAATTGAAGATGTTGTCTTCGATCGTGGTGGATACTTGTATCACGGACGTGTTAAGGCATTGGCCGAATCAGCTCGTGAAGCTGGTTTGAAGTTCTAAGGGAAGGAGGAAATTAATCATGGCATTTATCGATCCAAAGACTCTTGGTGAGCTCGAAGAAAACGTCGTAGCCATCAACCGTGTTACTAAGGTTGTTAAGGGTGGACGTCGTTTGCGTTTTGCCGCTTTGGTTGTTGTTGGTGATCGTAACGGTCACGTCGGCTTTGGTACTGGAAAGGCTCAGGAAGTTCCTGAGGCAATCCGTAAGGCGATTGAAGCTGCAAAGCGTAATATCGTTGCCGTACCAACTGTCGGTACAACTCTTCCTCACTCTGCATTGGGTATTTTCGGTGGTGGCCGCATCTTGTTGAAGCCAGCCGCTGAAGGTTCTGGAGTAGCTGCCGGTGGTGCAGCTCGTGCCGTTTTGGAATTGGCTGGAATTGCTGACGTGTCTGCAAAGTCACTTGGTTCAGCAACCCCAATCAACGTTGTACGCGCAACTTTTGAAGCAATTTCTGAATTGAAGAACGCTGAAGAAGTCGCTGATTTGCGTCAGGTTGCTCTCGAGCACTTGGCAGATTAAGGAGGCAGATAACATGACTGAACAAGTTAAAGTAACTCTTGTTAAGAGTGCTGCCCACCGTTTGCCAAAGCAACGTGCAATTGTTAAGGCCCTTGGATTAAACAAGGTTTCTTCATCAGTTGTATTGCCTGACAACGCGCAAACGCGTGGCGCTGTATTCAAGATCGCTCACTTGGTTGTTGTTGAAGCAGTCAAGTAAGCAAGAAATTGCTCTGAAGGAGGAAAAACCTAATGAAGCTTAATGAGCTTGAAATTGCCGAAGGTGCTCGTAAGGTCCGCAATCGCGTGGGTCGTGGAGAATCTTCAGGTAATGGTAAGACTGCAGGACGTGGTCAAAAGGGTCAAAAGGCTCGTAGTAAGGTACGTTTGGGCTTTGAAGGTGGACAAATGCCTTTGTTCCGTCGTATCCCAAAGCGTGGATTTACTAACATCAACCGTAAAGATTATGCGGTTGTTAACTTGGACCAATTAAACAAGTTCGATAACGGGACTGAAGTTACACCAGTATTATTGGTGGAAGCAGGAATCGTTAAGAAGGAATTGTCTGGGATCAAGATTTTAGCTAATGGTCAACTTGAAAAGTCTTTGACTGTAAAGGCCAACAAGTTCTCAGCATCAGCCGTTACTGCTATTGAAGCAGCTGGTGGTAAGACTGAGGTGATCTAATGCTACAAACCGTGCTCAATTCACTTAAAGAAAGGGACATCCGTAAAAAGTTGTTCTTCACTCTGGGGATTTTGATTGTATACCGGATCGGTGCGTACATTACTGTACCAGGGATTAACCCTAAAGCATTGACTGAGGTTGCGAATTCTGGGCTCGGAAGCATTTTAAATATGTTCAGTGGTGGTGGATTAACAAATTACTCGTTGTTCGCAATGGGTGTTTCTCCGTATGTCACTGCTCAAATCGTGGTTCAATTGCTACAAATGGACATTGTTCCACGGTTTGTCGAATGGTCAAAACAAGGTGAAGTTGGTCGGCGTCATTTGAACCAAGTTACTCGATATTTGACTATTGTCCTAGCTTTTGTACAATCAATTGGTATCACAGCTGGATTCAACCAGCTTAGTCAAGTTAAACTGGTTCAAACACCCAACTGGCAAACTTATTTGTTGATCGGATTTATTCTGACTTCAGGAAGTATGTTTGCGGTCTGGCTTGGTGAGATGATTACCGAGCGCGGACTTGGGCAAGGTGTTTCAATGTTGATCTTTGCGGGAATCATCGCGCGTGTACCAGCCGGTATTTATCGTTTGGTACAAGAAAATGTGTTCCAAAATTCTAACCCAACACAAGGTTTGGCCCTCGTGATCGGACTTTTGTTGGTAATGATGATGGCAATTTCATTTGTGACTTGGTTTAACCAAGCCATTCGTAAGATTCCAATGCAATATACTCGTCGTTCTGCCGGATCTGGTAGTTCGTCATACCTGCCATTGAAGATTAACGTTGCGGGAGTTATCCCAGTTATCTTCGCGTCATCATTGTTGGTGACTCCACAAACTGTATTGCAAGCTTTTGCAACTAAATTTGCGGATGCAGGTTGGTATACAACATTGACTAGCTGGTTGTCGATGCAAACGCTGCAGGGTGGCGTACTCTACGCCCTTCTCATCGTTGTCTTCACTTTCTTCTACGCCTTTGTGCAGGTTAATCCTGAAAAGGTTGCGGAGAATTTGCAGAAGCAGGGAAGCTATATCGTGGGGGTATGGCCTGGGCCAGCAACAGAAAAGTGGATGAGACAACTTCTTATGCGCTTATCAGTTGTCGGTGCGTTATTCCTTGGTTTGATTGCATTGGCACCTATCCTAGCCACACATTTCTTTGGCTTGGATAGTAACCTTGGTATGTCTGGTACTTCATTGTTGATCGTGATTGGAGTCGCAATCGATTTGATTCGTCAACTTGAAGGATTAATGATGAAAAAGGCATACACTGGCTTTATTCATGAAGGAGCTAAATAATGAGTTTAAATATCATGTTGTTGGGCTTACCAGGTGTTGGTAAAGGTACCCAAGCAGAGATGATTGTTGAGACTTACGCTTTGCCACATATCAGTACGGGCGACATGTTCCGTGCTGCAATGGCAAACGAAACTGAATTAGGACTTAAGGCTAAGGCGTTCATGGATGCTGGAGACTTGGTTCCTGATGAAGTTACTAATGGTATCGTTGAAGAGCGTTTGGCTGAAGACGATACACAGGTGGGATTCATTCTTGATGGATTCCCCCGTAACTTGGACCAAGCAGCTGCTTTAGACGCAATGTTGTCAAAGCAAGGTCGCAAGCTTGATGGCGTTTTATATTTCACGGCTGATCAAGACGTGTTGGTAGAACGCATGATGGCACGTGGTCGGGCAGATGACACACCTGAAGTCATCAAGAATCGTTTGGCGGTTAATGGAGAATTAACGGCACCCATTGCTGATTTCTACGCAAAGCAAGGCGTTTTGCATGAAATTGATGGTGCCCGTGAACTTGAAGTAATTTTTGCTGACGTTAAAGAGTTGCTTGATAATTTGAAGAATGCGTAATTTTCAGTGTTTAAGCGGGCCTTGGCTCGTTTGACCATGGTATAATTAATTGTTGCGTTCTTCATTGAACAACGAAGGAGGCATAAACGTGGCCAACGATGTTATTGAAATTTCTGGTGTGGTAAAAGAAACTTTGCCTAATGCCATGTTTACCGTTGAATTGGAAAACGGCGCCGCAATTCTCGCCCACGTTTCCGGTAAGATTCGAAAGAACTTTATTCGGATTCTTCCTGGAGACCGTGTGACAGTTGAAATGTCGCCATACGATTTGACTAAGGGACGGATTACTTACCGTTTCAAGTAAGGTCAGTCGTAGATTATTTTGGAGGTAAATACAATGAAGGTTCGCCCATCAGTAAAGCCTATGTGTGATAACTGTAAGGTTATCCGCCGTAATGGCCGTGTAATGGTGATTTGCACAAATCCCAAGCACAAACAACGCCAAGGTGCTTAATTTGCACCTTGCATCTATAAATAACTTACTATAGGAGGTAAAAGCAATGGCTCGTATTGCAGGAATTGATCTGCCTCGCGATAAGCGTATCGTGATCGCATTGACATATGTATACGGAATCGGTAACACTACTGCCCAAAAAGTTTTGGCAGAAGCTGGAGTTTCTGAAGACGTCCGTGTTCGTGATTTGACACCCGACCAAGAAGACGCCATCCGTGCTATCATTGATGGCATCAAGGTGGAAGGTGATTTGCGTCGTGAAGTATCATTGAACATTAAGAAGTTGCAAGAAATCGCATCATACCGCGGCATTCGCCATCGTAAGGGCTTGCCTGTTCGTGGTCAAAACACCAAGAACAACGCTCGTACGCGCAAAGGCCCAGCTACTGCGATTGCAGGTAAGAAGAAGTAATTAACTACCGTAGAAAGGAGTTTATTTATTCATGGCAGGTCGTAATACTCGTAAGCGTCGTGTGAAAAAGAATATTGAGAGTGGTGTAGCACATATCCACGCAACGTTCAACAACACGATTGTAATGATCACCGATGTCCAAGGTAACGCTGTTGCCTGGTCATCTGCAGGTTCACTTGGATTCAAGGGTAGCCGTAAGTCAACGCCGTTTGCAGCGCAAATGGCGTCTGAGGCTGCTGCCAAGGGAGCAATGGAAAACGGAATGAAGACGGTTGAAGTAACTGTTAAAGGCCCTGGTTCAGGGCGTGAGTCTGCTATCCGTGCTTTGGCCGCTGCAGGTTTGGAAGTTACTTCTATCAAGGATGTAACTCCAGTTCCTCACAACGGTTCTCGTCCACCAAAGCGTCGTCGTGTCTAATTGCCGCTTGCAACTAGTTCACAACTAAGCTTTGATGAAAGGGGTAACAAACAATATGCTTGAATTCGAAAACCCAAAGATCACTCTTGTCGAAGAAAGCAGCAATTACGGAAAGTTTGTAGTTGAGCCACTTGAGCGCGGCTACGGAACAACGCTAGGAAATTCTTTGCGTCGTGTATTGTTGTCATCTTTGCCTGGAGCAGCGATCAATTCTGTACAAATCGATACAGTTTTGCATGAATTTTCAACCATCGAAGGTGTAGTTGAAGATGTTACGCAAATCATTTTGAACTTGAAAAAAGTTTCATTGAGTATTGAGAGTGATGAAGAGAAGACACTCGAAATTAATGTTGCCGGTCCTGCAACTGTAACGGCCGCTGACATTACTGGAGATAGTGATGTTGCAATCTTGAATAAAGATTTGTATATCGCAACTGTTGCGGCTGGGGCAACGTTGCACATGACTTTGACTGCTGAAGGTGGTCGTGGTTATGTGTCAGCTGACCAGAATAAGGAATTGCATGATGATTTGCCAATTGGCGTTCTTGCAATTGATTCAATCTTTACCCCAATCGAACGTGTCAACTATCAAGTTGAAAGTACTCGTGTTGGTCAACGTGATGACTTCGACAAACTCACTTTTGATGTTTGGACGGACGGGTCATTGACACCAACCGAAGCTGTTTCTTTGGCTGCGCAAATTCTGTCTTCACATTTGAATTCATTTGTGGAATTGTCAGAACGCGCTGTAACAGCACAAGTGATGGTAGACAAAGAAGAGACTGTAGCGCCTAAGCATACTGAGATGCCAATCGAAGAGCTTGACTTATCGGTGCGCTCTTATAATTGTCTCAAAAGGGCTGGGATCAACTCTGTTCAAGAGTTGGTAGATCGTTCAGAAACACAAATGATGTCTGTACGTAACCTCGGTCGGAAATCACTTGACGAAATCCAAGAAAAACTGGCACTGCTTGGTTTGGGATTCCGCAAGGAAGATTAGATTAAAAGATAAGAATACCAAAGAAGGAGGAATGACTCATGTCATACCGTAAGTTGGGACGCACAAGCTCACAACGTAAGGCTTTGTTGCGTGACTTAACCACTGCATTGTTGATCAACGGTCGCATCGAGACTACTGAAGCTCGCGCTAAGGAAGTTCGTAAGACTGCTGAAAAGATGATTACGTTGGGAAAGCACGGAGACTTGGCATCACGTCGTAAGGCTGCTGCTTTCTTGCGTAACGTTGTTGCGGAAGTTACTACAACTGAAGACAACAAGGTTAAGGTTGAAAACGCCTTGCAACACTTGTTCACTCATGTTGCACCTCGTTTTGAAGGCCGTGCGGGTGGTTACACTCGTATCTTAAAGACTGTTCAACGTCGTGGAGACGCTGCACAAATGGTTATCTTGGAATTGGTCGACTAATTCGTTAGCGCCAAAATCGATAAACATTCTTTAAAATCTCCAAACTATATAGCATAAACCGCTACGATGATGGCTCTAAGCCAAGTCTAGGTTGAAAGGCTCACTGAGTCGCGCTTTATAGTTTGTGGGATTTTTTTTGTTACATAAATATGACTTAAACTTAAAAAAGCAATTTTTTTTCTAAAAAAGCGCAAAAATATAGTTTAATCTAAAGTTGCGAGGATTATAAAAATCACGCGTAACTTAACGGTTTGTGAAAGTAATTTGCATATTTGTTCTGATTAATGCACCAAAACTATCACAACTTGTTAAATTGTACTTAATTAGTTTAGAACTATCTTTTAAAGGAGCAAAAGCCTATGTCTGCTGAATTTATTTCGCGTCTTCAATTCGCTTTTACAGTCCTATTTCACATGACATTCCCTGCCTTTACAATTGGGTTATCAATTTATCTGTCAGTGATGTATGGAATGTACTGGCGCACGCACAAGTTAGTTTATTATCAAGTTTTCAAATTTTTCCGTAAAATATTTGCGGTCGGATTTGCTCTGGGTGTCGTGGCTGGAATCGTGATCACCTTCCAATTTGGCTTGAATTGGGGTGTTTACGGTGCCAAGACTGGGCCAATCTTAGGACCAATCATCGGAATGGAAGTTGTTTCGGCCTTCTTTGTGGAAGCAACATTCTTAGGAGTCCTATTGTATGGTGATGGTAAAGTTTCAGAACGGCTAATGTTTATTTCGTCAGTGTTGGTAGCGATTGGAACGGTCTCATCATCGACTTGGATTTTGATTGCCAACTCTTGGATGCAAACACCAGCCGGCTTTAAGATGGATGCGGCTGGACGATTTGTGCCTGCAAATTGGTGGCATATTATTTTCAATCCTTCATTTGGAATTCGTTGGTGCCATATCATCGTGGGTGTGCTGATTACTGCATCCGTTTTGGTGATGGGAATTGCGGCATACTTTGTTGTTAAACATAGCGACGATCCAGAACTATTTAGGTTTGGAAAACGCTCGGTCTCAATTGGCCTTGGAATCATGGCGATTTTAATTCCAATTCAAATGTCAATTGGAGACACCGTGGCTTTGAATTATGTGGCCAAAGATCAATTGTCATCAAATGGCTTGCCATCAAAGCTAGCCGCGATGGAAGGCCATTGGGAAGCTGGTTCAAGTTATATCATTGTTGCTTGGCCCTCGAATAAAGAAGAAAAGAACTTGTTTGAAATCGCCGTACCGCATCTTGGTTCGGTCATTGCAATGAAAGACTTTAGCGGTAAATCTAAAATTTTGGGAATGAAGCAAATCCCTAAGGCTGAACGTCCATGGGTCTGGGCCGTCTTTGGCGGATTCAGAATGATGTATTATGGAGCAATTACGTTGTTAGCGACCGCATTCATTGGATTAATATTGCGTTTGCGTGGGAAGCTTTTCACATCTAAGAAATACATGAAATGGCTATTGTTCATCTCACCAGCTGGATTTTTGGCGGTTTGGGGTGGCTGGATCACGGCTGAAGCAGGCCGGCAGCCATGGGTTGTTTGGGGTCAACTAGCAACTAAGGATGCAGCCTCACACATTTCAACAGCTGAGGTCATGTATACGTTGAGTGTTTTCTTGATTATTTATTTGACCTTGATTATTGCATATATCATGTATATTGTTCGGACTACGAAAAAGGGTCCCGATAGTCTTGCTGATATTGCCAAGTTGTTAGGACATCAAGATGGAGAATTCATTAAAAAAGCTGTCCCACAATTAACAGATGCAGCTGAAAATGACACGCAAAATGATAGTAAAGGAGGACCAGCCTAATGTTAGCAGTCTTTTGGTTTATCTTAGTCTTATCTTTTATTATGATGTACGTTCTCTCTGACGGTTACGATTTGGGAGTTGGAATTTTAACTCTCTTTGAACGGGATAAAGAACGTAAGCAAGCGATGATTGAGTTGGTGGCCAATGTTTGGGATGCCAATGAAACATGGATCGTTATGACAGGAGTTGCCTTATGGGGTGGATTCCCTATGATCTATGGTTCCGTCTTACAATTTTTGTATCCAGTGCTCTTCACAATGTTGTTTGGCTTGATTTTACGAGGTTTTTCAAATGAAATGATTTCAAGTCAGGGAATTAACGTTCACCATCGCTGGCATTTAGCATTTGGATTTGGTTCGCTAATTGCGGCTTTAGCACAAGGTGTTGCGCTCGGTTCATTGACTTCAAAAATTCTGATTGAAAATTTCACGAATATGTCTAAGCCAGGTTCATTCTTTAGCTGGTATTCAGTGTTGTTCATGTGCTTGGTGGTGGCAGCGTATGTCACATTAGGGTTGGCATATCTGAAGTTCCACCGAATTAATTTAATCAAAACTGGTCAACGGGGAATTATCATGACGTTAGTGACCTTGGCCTTACTCGTGGTTGCATTAGTGACTATCAACTACACTGCTGCACCGCTTAACTTCAATGATCCGTGGCGAGTTACAGCGTTTATTTCATTCATGGTGCTCGCGGTGATCGGGGTAACAATTGCTCTGCTTAACTTCTCAAATCAAAAGGAAACATTTGGTGCACAGGCATATCCAATGGGTGGCTTGATTTTGGCAACTGTGGCGACGGTTCTAGCATTTACCGTGACCCATTTTCCAATTATTGTGCCGGGTGTTGCATCGCCAAGTGCGGGGGTTGTGATCAACGCAGCTTCTTCAAATGTTTCAACGTATCGATTCTTATTGGTTGGTGTTGGAATGTGGATTCCATTAATGTGGTACTTCGCGTTCTTCGTCCATCACTCACTCATTAAGCGTGGAAAGAACGGCATCTGGTCGTTAATCGGGGTGAAATAAAATGCGTATCTTTGTCAATATTTTATTAATACTACTATTTCCAGTGCTTGTTCTATTTGCTGAACAAACATTTTCTAATCTCATTGGTGACGCCGGCAACTGGGCGGTTGTAATTGTCATGTCACTGTTTGCTTTGGTTGTTTGGATTTGGGATGAAAAGAAACAAAATAAGCACTAAGATTAGCGTGGCAAATAATGCAACCAGTTCAATTGATTGGTTGAAAAATGATGGTTCGTTGGCAAAACGAGCTATTTATTTTACAACAATTTTAAAAGTTGGGGCATTAGTTGCTAATTTGGTAATGTGGATTGGATTGAGTTTCATTGCCCAGGCGGGACTTGATTACATTAGCCACCAACACTTACAAACGATTGATGCATATAACTTAAAACTCGGTGGAAGTCTACTGGTCGCCGGGTTATTTTGTGATCTCTTATTTAGTTACGGAGCCAATCAAGCGACTAACCAAGCGATTCGTCATGGGAAAGATCATAGACAAAAGGCATTGTTGGCTTACATTTTGCCAGAATCACCGCAGCAAGCGCATCCAGAGTCGAGTTTGGGTGCCACGATTTTATTGGACCATGTCAATGAGATTGCGGAATATCGTGGAAAAGCTGAACCATTAAGAATTGCTACACCGATTGAAATGGGGCTCATCATCGCTCTGCTACTGATTTTACATTGGCCTGCTGCAATCATTTTGGGCTTAGCAACAGCGGTGGTTCCAATGAATATGTGGATTGCTGGGCAAATTACGCAAGATGGGCATGATCATTATTTGGATCAATTGAACTATTTGTCGGCCCGGATTTTAGATGCATTTCGTGGACTGGGAACGTTGATTCGCTTTGATGGTTTAAAACGGCAAAGGGAGCAACTGCAACAGGATTCCGATGAGCTGGTGAAGACCAATTTTGAAATTTTAAAGCGTGCCTTTTTGTCAGGAATGATCATGGATGTTGTCGTAACGTTTTCAATGGCGGTGATTGCTACGTATGTCGGAATGTCGTTGTTGCATTACGTTTCAATCGGGCCAAAGTTATCGTTGTTGAATGGACTCGCTGTGTTGTTGATTACGCCGGTGTATTTTAAGCCATTTCGCGAAACGGCTAGTGCATTTCACCAAAAGGAAAACGCCCGTGCAGATACACGTCAGATCGAAGAATTAACTCAAGCTCAGGCGCTAGTAGTGGTTCCTCATGAAGAAAGCTTGGAAGCGGCACCACAAATTACGCTCAAAGATGTTGAACTTAAATTGAAGGATGATTTAGTGATTGAGATGGGCAATTTAGAAATTAGTGCTGGCGAACACGTGGCGATTATTGGGCCATCCGGTTCGGGTAAGACGACGTTGCTCAAAGTGATTGCTGGAGTATTACCGGTTTCTAAGGGCCAAGTTTTGTGGAATGGTGGCAAGGTTCAGCCGGATTTGCGAGAAACGGCTTGGATTGGACAACAAACTTTGATTCTCGATGATACTTTACGGGCTAATTTGTTGATTGGGCAAGCAGAAGCAAGTGATCAAGACTTGTTGGACGCGATGAAGACAGCTCAATTGACAGATTGGCAGGAATTTTTAGAGGAAAATTATGATGGACTCGACACACTGCTGGGGCATCAAGGAATTCAGCCTTCAGCGGGTGAAAAGAAGCGGTTGGCAATTGCGCGGGCGACCCTTAGAAATGCACAAATTTGGCTGATTGATGAACCCACTGCGCATCTGGATTATGAAAATGAACAGTCTGTTGCAAAGGCTCTGGCAGATGCTACTCAAAATATTACGACGATTACTGTGACTCATTCTGCAGAAGTGATTGCGACTTTTACAACTGCTTATGCATTTAATAAACGCCATCAGTTGGGGCAAACGCCTGTTCTTGAGAAGGGGGTGCAGCGATGAAACATTCACGTCTATTTAAAAATCGCCAAATGTTGTTTGGATTATTGCTAGCAGGAATTGCTGATATCTCCATTATCGGCTTGGTCGCAACATCGGGCTGGTTTATCGTTGTGTCAGCTTTGGCCGGCCTCTCAATCTTCTCAACGTTTAGCTACATTGTCCCCTCGGCTTTGGTGCGAACATTTGCAGTTGCGCGAATTGCGTTTAATTATTTCCAGCGACTGGTTTTGCATCGGCAGTCGATGCAGAATTTAACGGATATTCGCCTAGCTTTCTTTGATCGAGCAGCAAATCTCAGACAAAAGCAATTTTTGCCAGCGGGACAGCTGATTGATCGCTTGGTTAAAGATACTGATGATGATTCCAAAGCGCTAATTAGAGTGATAGAACCAGCTGTTGTGTACGGTTTGAGCGGGTTGGCAGTGAGCTTAACATTTGCATTCGTCCGTCCAATTTTAGGATTGCTCAGTTTGTTAATGATCATCAATGTCTTGGGCCTCACCTATTGGTTCTATAAGCGAATGACTGGTGCCCAAAGTCAAACGGATCAATTGCGCGGGGCTTTGCGTGAACAGAGCATCTTTGCGCAAGATTCATGGCTGGATTTACAGTCACTTGGAGCGGATCGAGTGATTCAAACGCGCTTGAGAAAACGGTTGGGTCAATTTAACTTAAGGAAGCAACGTCATCAGCAAAAAGATAATTTGTTGACGTTAGCTTTTAATGTCGTGACTGCAATCTGGATTTTAGTGATTTTCACGTTTATCTTGTTTGGAACGGCAGAGTCAATTGCGATTATCATATTATTGTTTTTGATGCTGATTGGGATCAATACTACGGCATCAACTTTGCCTAAAGCCGCGAAGGAAGCAGTACTGGTCAAACAAGTGCGTGCCCGAATGGAGCTATCGGACTTAATTGATTCGAAGCAAAGTTCACAAGCAGGTTCAGTGACTTGGCAAGATTCTGTGTTAAGTGTAAATGACTACAATGTGCCCGCCATCGCGATTATGCCGGCACAAAAGATTAGCTTTGATGTTTCGCAACCAGAATTGGTTTTGCTACATGGGCCATCAGGTTGTGGCAAGACGACTTTGCTGAACTGGTTGGTTGGTCAATTAACGTTGGCAGATTATCGCTATGTGATGGTTGATGATTATATTTTTAATGCGACGGTTCGAGAAAATTTGTTGCTAGATCATGTTGAGAGTGATGAAAAAATTATTGAAATGTTGCGTGCGATTGGTCTAGATGATGTAAATTTAAATGATCAGATTGGATTTGGTGGGCGCGAACTTTCCGGTGGAGAACAGGTCCGTCTGACGGATGCGCGTGGTTTGTTAGCGACTCAACCAATTATTATCTTTGACGAACCTTTGGCTGGCTTAGATGAACAAACGAAGCAGGCGGTGTTGCAACAGCTTTTGATTTTGGCGAAAGAGCACATTGTCATCACGGTGATTCACGATGCTGAGTTAACCAATAATTTGCGCGGACAGAGCCAGATTGTGGAGTTTGCGGAGGAACTTTAGATTAATAAATAGCACCATGAGTTGGACAATTTATCCGCTTCATGGTGCTGTTTTTTAAATTGTTAAATAATAGTTTCAAAGTTTTTCCGCATGTACAACGTATAGAATAGGCCGACAACGATTACCACTAGCATGATGAGCCACGAAATTTGACTACCAAGAATGTTCCAAGTGAACACGAACACCAGTGGACCAAGCGGAACGCCTAAAGTAGTTATGGTGCTAAATATACTGAGAATCTGTCCTAACTTTTCATCCGGAATCGTTTCCATCAAATAGGCATCAACGGTTGGATTGATATAGCCAAACAGATAACCAGAGATAAAGATGATTAAAAACATCAGAAGTCGATTTTGAATCGTTAATAGATTCACGACTAGCATTAACATCAGAATGAAATGAATAAATAAGTTTTTCTCGATAGTTAACTTCTTTAAAACGCTGATTGGAACTAGTGCACCGAGGACGTTACCAATTAGTTCAAGTGATGTCAGAATTGCGATTGAAAAACCAAACGTCCCAATCCTCAAATTATGACCTTGCAACATTTGCAATTGTAATAAATCAACTAAACCAGAACCAATGAAATTAATAATCACAAAGAGCAATGTGAAGTGTGAAATGTTTTTGAGTGATTTCAGGAGTTGATAATTTTCGAATTGGCTCTTAATGAAGGGTGGCCGGGGTTTGTATTCAAATTTAGCATCTTTCAAAGCATTATTTTTATCGACTCCAAACTTCAATAACAGCAGTGATATTAAAAATGTTAGAGCGTTAATAAGTGCAAAAATCATGAAATTATTATTTAATAAGGCGATTAAACCAGCGCCAATCGGCCCAGCAATAAAGCTCAACGAATCTCGGATGCCTGATTGAAACCGTCTTGCTTCAGGTAACTCTTCTTTTGTGACAATGTTCTTTAAAACGGAGAGAAGGCTATATCCAGAAACTGAGCCAAGAAAGTCAGTACTTAAATTGATTAAAATCACCAAAGCGAAAACAATCCAGCTACTGGTATTGTTGATTATCAGAGCCAGAACTAAAAATAGTACTGTCTGAAGCACTCGTAGTTTGATAGCAAAGTTAAACTTGTTTTGCGGTTGATCAGAAATGTAACCAGCAATGAAATTCATCACAAATGGTAAAGTACTCACGAATGAGATGATACCGACTGCTAAGTTTGGATTTGGCGTTTTACTGGCATAGATAATAAACACCAGATTAAATAGAATTCCTCCAGCGTAATTTAAAAACATCGCTAGTGAATAGTTTCGATATTTAGGGTTTTGTCTAAATATGTGCATAGCCAATCCTCGCTTCCGTTATAATTTGAATAAAATAGTATCCCAAGTGCTCCATCTTCAAAGGAAATACTTGAGTGTGTAAAATCACTTGAGGGGAAACTTCCCATAACACTGACATTTTCTCTGATGTAAGAAGAGATGGTTAAATCTATCAAAGTTAAATTATCATTTTGTAAATTGAAATGAGCTTTTAAAAATTTAAGCACGAACCCGATCCCAGCAACACCTGATAATAATCCACCATGTTTAGCCCAAGTACATTTATTAAGCGTGGCTATACCTGACTTTAATATCTTAAATAAATTGGAAGTTAGCTTAACATTAGGATTTAAAGCATATGTTCCTAAAAGTAATATATATCCAGAAAGGCCATTTGAAATATAAGGTGAATAAATTTTTCCATCAGAGTTAATTGGAAAATCAATCATACCATTATCCTGCCAGACAATTTGTCCAGCTAACTCTTCAATTATTGTGTATCCATCCTTTAATGATTGGAAGTCGTTCATTTTGTTATATTCTAATAACTTAAATAATGATATGCCAAGCATTCCGTTAGAGATGCCTAATTTATTATTAAAATCATTTAACGTGGTCGTCTCTATCCTTTTATTTACTTCATGAATTAATTTGCAAACGGTATCTTTTTTCTTAAGTTTGCGCATAGATTCAATTAGTAAAATTCCAAAACCTAATACACCAGTGTTAACAGACATATCTGGATAATATTTTATCCATCGTATTGTAGTATCTATTTGCTCATCTTTATCCAAATAATCCACCAACATTGTGATATTTGCATTTGATAGGCCTCCAAAGTACTGGGATTTAGTTGATAAATAGGAACTAGTTAATTTATTTTCTTGGAGCTTTATTTTCTCAATTGTCGTTGTTAATTTTTTTAATATATCGTCAGTACTGTGAATTATTTTCTCATTATTTTCATTTGCCTGTTTAAAACTTGATAAGTGGTCATTCCAATTATCTGGATAATTAATAAGACTATAAATTAGTTGGACAATACTTTCATCGACATTGGTTAATCTAGAAGTTGCAATAAAATTATTCCAACTATATTCACCGGATTTATCAATTTTTAGTAAATTGTTTGAACTAGATAGATATGACATAAACAAATAACCTACTTGGTGCCAATCGCTTGATGTATCGCTGTAACTACTAAACCTATTGTCGCGGAACCCATCGGTTAATCCACTTTCACTAAAATAATATTCAGTTCTTTGCATTGACGATCCGAAGTCAATTATCTTTATTTTAGGTAAATTAGTTTCAAAATCATCAATTAAAATATTCGCTGGACTAACATCCCTTAATACTATCCCAGCATCATGTAATTCATTCAATGCGTAAATTATTCGTAGGAACAAATTTTTGATTTGTGCGTATGATTTTGGTTTATTTATGCCTGCGGATAGTTGTTCTAACTTTATACCAGTTAATTTTGTTTCAACAATATATCTATTTTCTAATTCATTGAACTCGTCGACCAGATCAGGCGTTGATAAATATGAAAATTTACATGCATTTAATTTTTTAATTATATTTGATTCCCGGGACAAATTATCTATTCTGTATTCATTCAATGAACCAATAACAAAAGCCCGTCCTTCCTTTAAAATATAATTTAGTCCGTTTTTATCATTTGCAGTATAAACATTTCCGGCAGATGAGTAGTGAATTATAGATGAAACATCATATTTAATGCCTAAAGTAGTTGTTTTTTCAGAATCTAATTCTGGAATTGAAGGGCTGGCAACAAAGGTTGGAATATTAAAATAACTTTTGTCATCTATAAAAAGTTCTCCATTCGGTGATTCTAATAGTCCGTCGTTTCTTGTTAACGCACCGTATCGATAATATAAGACTTTACAATTTAAGTACCGTCTGTCTGATAAAATATATGGTCCGTCAAAATTATTTAAGCGTTCATAAAGTACATTCAATAAATCGATAAATTCATGATCATTATGAGGATATAGTGTAATGAACTTCCCCATATCGTCAGGGGGAGTATCGGCTGATAAATAGCGCTTTAACATCTTGGTATCTTTAATATATTTAAGTGTAACTTTATATTCACTAGCTACAGCAAAAACAATTGATAAAATTTCAGTAAAGTTCATCATAGTACAAGACACATGTATTTTCCATCCCTGTGATGGGACACAACGATCTGAAATATTAATCTGTCTGTATATATTAAATTCGGTGGTTGTAAATAATCCTTCTAAATTTATTGGTATATCCAAATTAATCTCCTCATGAATATTTGTAAACAAAAAGCTTTTAAAATCAATTATGGTTTTAAAAGCTAGATGATATTAATTCTCGTAACACATAGTTGATCGGGCTTCGACGATAACGTCAACGTTATTGTCTTTTGACAACTTGTTCAAAGCTAATAAAATGTCCATGGTGAATTTCTCCTATTCTATTAAGTTTGGTAAAAATAAAAATAATTTCGAATGTTTACCATAAAACAAATATAGACCAAGGAAAGTGGTATGTCAATAGTTTTATTAATGTATTTTAATTATTCTGTTCCTTATTTTTAATGATTATATTTAGTAATTAATGTTACGATATTATCTTAAAATGACCTGAATAGTTATTCAGATTAGATATGTCTGTGCAATTTAACACAGGCATAGATAAATGAACAAACATTTTCAAAAATACCCCTTTAAAAAAGTGAAGAAAACGGTTACAATAAGTATGTAAACAAATTCACAATCAGAAAGAGGGATATTGAAATGAAAGCAGCTGTTGTACGTGAAGTTAATGATGGATACGTTGATTTAATTGATGACTGGGAGCCCCGTGCTTTGAGTTTTGGTGAAGCTTTGGTCGATGTTGAATATGTTGGATTGTGTCACACTGATTTGCATTGTGCGAATGGAGATTTTGGAGATCCTAACAAAATTGGGGCTCGTAATGGTGCATTCCGTCGTGTAATTGGTCACGAAGGTGTTGGCCGTGTTTCAAAACTCGGAGAAGGTGCAAGCGACTATTTGAAGGTTGGGGACCGCGTTTCAATTGCTTGGTTCTATGATGCGTGTGGCGTTTGTGATTACTGTGTTTCTGGTAATGAAACGTTCTGCCGAAATGTTCGTAATTCTGGTTATACAATCGATGGAGCAATGGCGCAACAATGTGTCGTGAACGCTAAGTACGCCGTGAAGGTTCCAGATGGTTTGGATCCAGTTGAAGCAACTTCAATTACTTGTGCTGGTGTAACAATGTACAAGGCTTTGAAAGTTGGAGAAACTAAGCCAGGTCAATGGGTTTCAGTGCACGGAGCTGGTGGTCTTGGAAACTTGGCCGTTCAATATGCGCACAACGTCTTTGGTGCCCACGTGGCGGTCATTGATGGAAATCCTGATAAGTTGGCGGCAGCTGCAGAAAACGGGGCCGAAGTCATGGTTAACCGTAAAACCGAGGATGTTGTTGCAAAAGTGAACGAGTTAACTGGTGGGGTGCACAATGCACAAGTAACAGCCGTTAATGATGCAGCATTTTCACAAGCCGTCAACGTTTTGCGTCCAATGGGTAAATTGGTTGCCGTTGCTTTGCCTCAAGGTGACATGGCTTTGAACATTGCCAAGACTGTCCTTGATGGAATCGAAGTTCGTGGTTCACTGGTTGGAACTCGGGCCGATTTGAAAGAAGCTTTCCAATTTGGAGCTGAAGGAAAGGTTAAGCCAATCGTTGAGAAGGTTGCATTCGCAGACATTAATGAAGTAATTGATGAAATGAAGAACGGAAGCATCACTGGTCGGAAGGTTATCGATTTCACGACTTTGTAAAATAGTCTGGCCAAATTGAAATATTACAAATGTAAACTATTGACTTGAATAGCACGGGAGCTCTTGCATCACAAAAGCTCTCGTGTTTTCATTTGCCAAAGTATGTCTGTTACTTAAGTATTTTTTCATTAAGGGGAGTTCACAGTTTGACGAAAAGGATTGTCCACGAGCCTCTTTCATATTATGCTTGATTCATGGTCAGATATGAGGAGGTGGAGTGTGGAAATTAAAAATTTAACGGTTTCGTACGGTTCAAATGTGGTATTCAAAAATTTGGATGTTGGATTCGAGCGAGCGCGAATGACCGGGATTATCGGTCCAAATGGGGCAGGTAAATCAACGTTGATTAAGTCGAGTTTGGGCTTGATTGCAAAGAAGCAGGGTGAGATTACACATGGGGATGTGGAGTTGAGTGCCCAACCGGAAAAGATTGCGTACGTCGAACAACGTGCTGCGCTAGATTTATCTTTTCCGATCAATGTTTTTGACGTGATATTAACTGGCACATATGGGCGACTGGGATTGTTTCACAAACCGGGTGTTAAGGAGCAGAAAGCGGTGCAGTCTGCGTTAGAGCAGCTTGAATTGGTGGAATTTGCCCAGCGACAAATTGGTGAGCTTTCTGGGGGGCAATTACAACGAGTCTTTGTAGCGCGGGCGATTGTCCAAGATGCAGAGGTTGTGATTTTAGACGAGCCGTTTGTTGGGATTGACATGGCATCTGAAGCAATCATTGTACGGATTTTGAAGCAATGGAGCGAGAGTGGGAAGACCATTATAGTGGTGCATCATGATCTAAACAAGGTTAAGACGTATTTTGATAATTTGGTGATTATGAATCATGGCATTGTCGCAAGTGGCAAGGTCGAAGAGACATACAATCTTGAAAATATTAGTAAAGCGTTTAGTGAAGATCTTGGAGAAGTTTTGTTTGATCAAGGAGGGGTGCGATGAAAAGTATCATTGATTTTATGGCGGCCTTAGGAGAATACCAATTTTTACAAAACGCATTGTGTGCCGCTGTGATGATTGGAATCATGTCGGGGTTGATTGGTAGCTTTATCATTTTGCGGGGAATGTCGTTGATGGGGGATGCAATTTCTCATTCCGTTTTGCCAGGGGTGGCAGTAGCGTATATGCTGGGAATTAATCTGGTTTTAGGGGCGTCAGTCTTTGGAATCGTTGCGGCGTTGCTAATCGGAGTAGTTGCTAA
This sequence comes from Lactobacillaceae bacterium, assembly GCA_031289615.1. Taxonomy (GTDB): domain Bacteria; phylum Bacillota; class Bacilli; order Lactobacillales; family Lactobacillaceae; genus Weissella. Next base: position 36,281 of record JAITPD010000049.1, read on the forward strand.
ACGAAGTCAACTCAAAAATGATACAGCGATTGGAATTGTATTTTCAGCCTTTTTCGCATTAGGATTTATTCTAATATCGATGGCAGAGAGCTCAACCAATTTACACCATATCTTGTTTGGAAATGTCTTAGCAGTGAGCGATTCAGATTTAATTACGACAGCAATAATTTTGGGACTAGTGATTAGTTTTATCATCATATTCTTCAAGGAATTATTGGTGACATCATTTGACGACACGTTTGCTAAGACGTATGGATTATGGACAGACTGGTTTTATTATGGCTTGATGCTTCTATTAACGCTTGTCACAGTCACAGCTTTACAAACAGTTGGAATCATTTTGATCGTTGCAATGTTGATTACGCCAGCAGCAACTGCATTTTTATGGACCAATCGGCTCTCAATCATGTTGATTTTTGCAGCTAGCTTCGGAACTGTTTCATCAATTTTGGGATTGTACCTTAGCTACACGTTCAATTGGGCTTCGGGGCCAGCAATTGTGTTAGTTTCAGCAGTTATTTTCTCGGTGTCATTTATCATTGCACCAAAACAAGGGTTATTAAAGAAGTATTCGGCGGTTGAATCAGTCAGTTAATAATTGACTTTTTGTACTACAAAATGGGGGAGTAAGTATGAATACGAAGTTCATTGCAGTTTTAAGTGTAGGAATAGTTTTGACATTAGGACTAGGTTTTCTAATATTGAAACATGACTCAAAAACAGATCAAAATCAGGCTAGTGCCGAGCAACAATTACAAGTTGTGACGACTAATTCGATTTTGGAAGACATGGTTGAAAACATTGGTGGGGAAGATACGACTGTTTATAGTATTGTGAAGCGTGGGACAGATCCTCACGAATACGAGCCAAAGCCAAATGATGTTGCAGCGACACAGAAAGCAGATGTTATTTTTCATAACGGTCTGAATTTAGAAACAGGTGGCAATGGTTGGTTTAAAAAGTTAACTAAGCAGGCAAATAAAAAAGATGACGAACAAGTTTTTGCTGCATCAAAGACGGTTGTTCCATTGTATTTGACTGGTAAGGAAACTAAGAATGAGCCCGATCCGCATGCGTGGTTAGATTTAGAAAATGGTGTAAAGTACGTCGAGGAAATCACGCGCGTTTTGGTTAAGCTAGATCCAAAGCACGCAGATAATTATAAAAGTCGTTCACAAGATTATATTGCAAGCTTGAAAGCACTACATCAAGAGGGAGTTGAAAAGTTTAAAAATGTCCCAGAAGAGCAACGTTTATTGGTGACTTCTGAAGGAGCATTCAAGTATTTCTCTAAAGCATATTGCATTCGACCAGCCTTTATTTGGGAGATTAATACTGAGGCTCAAGGAACACCAGAACAGCTCAAGCAAGTGCTCAAGCAAATCAAGGAAAATGATGTGCGTTCACTCTTCGTTGAGAGTTCGGTTTCACCAAAGGCAATGCAGCAAGTTGCAAATGAATCAGATAAAGAAATTTATGGCAAATTGTATACTGATTCATTAGCCAAGCAGGGAACAAAGGGCGATACGTATTATGACATGGTAAAGTGGAATTTAGATACCATTTACGCCGGAATGACCAAGTAGAATTATTATTTTTGACAGCATGAAAGATGTCGTAACAAGTTCGATTTTAATCGGAAATTGTTGCGACTTTTTTAATAGTGAAGGAGTACAAAAGTAACACTGCTTAACATTTGATGATTTTTAGCATGCAAAATGTGGTAATCTAAAAGAGGTAAAAATTGAATAACTGGCAACTGTCAGGAGACAAGTTTTGGAGGCTTTCATGGTAGGAAACGAGATGCACCGAGAGAACAAGTTGAGGAATTCAGGGCGCTTGCGCCGGGTTCTACAAAGCTCATGGGGGATAGACGAGCAGACGGAAGATAACGTGCTACACGCGGTGACTGCAGTTCACAAGGTTGGTGGAGCGATTTACATTGGACGAGTGTATGATAGCAAGATTTACCGAATTGGGTGCAATCCAGACGATAGTGGCTTCAAGCTGGTATTTCGCAATTATGAAACACGGAATCAATTTGCAGATGCATTTGAGGCGGCGTGTGATGCAATGGGGATGTCAATTCACAGATATTTTTAAACTGTTGAACAACCCGAATTAAACAAGAGATGATAAGAGACCTAATTCGGGCCAAACTTATCATCTTTTTATCAAGATTCAACGACTAAAACTAATTAATTTTACGAACCTGTCTGAAAATGCTAAAATAATAAGGCTTTGTTGTATTAAAACTTAAAAATAAAGATGATGGTATTTAAAAATGAAAAAATGGTCACGAGCTCGTAAGATTTGGACAAGCATTGTTAGTTTGATTTTAGTTATTGCAATCATTCTCGCCAGTGCAGGAGCGTATTTCTTTTATGTTGCGGAAGTCCGGGCAAAAAAGAGTTTCGTTAACAGCGGGGCCTTAACTGCAAAGGATCCGCTCTATTCACAGCAGGAAGCTTGGCGTAAATATTCTGCAACCAAGTGGGAAATTAAAGCTAAGGACGGGACCAAGTTAGTTGGAAGTTACGTGCCAGCAGCTCAAAAGACTGACAAGACAGCGTTGGTTATTCACGGCTTTGGAGTGGATCATGTTGCGATGGAACCGTATGGAGCGATGTTTCACCAAAATGGGTACAATGTTTTGCTGATTGATAATCGCGCTGCTGGTAAATCTGGCGGTCATTACATTGGTTATGGTTATTTGGAAGCGCAAGATGCCAAGTTGTGGACGCAAAAGATCGTGCAAGAAAATGGACAGGATTCGCAAATTGTTGTGATGGGTGCTTCATTAGGCGGTGCAACGACGATGATGCTGTCTGGGATGAACCCACCCAAGCAAGTTAAGGCCTACGTTGAAGACGCTGGCTATACGACAATTAAGGCCGAACTCTTGTATCAAGCTAGTCAAATGTATGGATTGCCAAAGTGGATTGCAGAACCAATCATTGGCATTGTGTCGATTTATTCGAGGATTTTTGCTGGATATTCATTTAACCAAGGCGACGTGACAAAGTATCTAGCCAAGAATGATCGCCCGATGTTCTTTATTCACGGGGCGCAGGATGATTTTGTTCCAACACATTTTATTTACGAAAATTATAAAGCGCAAAAGGGTCCTAAAGAGATGATGGTGGTTCCAAAGGCGGCGCACGTTCAATCTTACGCGACGAATATTCCAAAATATGAAGAGCGCGTTAATGCATTTTTGAATCAATATGTACATTAGGAGTTGAAACAAATGACGAAAAAAATTGGTGTTTTCATGGGCTCACAACAGAGCAAAAACAATCACTTTCAATTGGCAGCCTATGAAACGGGGATGCAAATTGCTGATCGGAAATGGGGCTTGGTCTATGGCGGTTCTGCAACCGGCTTGATGGGCGATGTGGCCAAAGCATCTTTTGACAACGGTGCAGAAGTGATCGGGGTTTGGCCGGATGTTGATTTGCCTGAGCAACCAAATACTGATTTCATTACTGAGTTGGTGAAGGTTGATGACATGAGCGAACGAAAGCAAAAGATGTTTGACGCTTCTGATGCCTTTGTCTTTTTGCCAGGTGGCCTTGGAACTTTGGAAGAGCTCGGACAAGTGTTGTCATGGTCGAAGTTAAATATTTACGATAAGCCTATCATTTTATTGAATATCGATGGATTTTATGAAACGCTTGATCTTTGGATTGATCGTTCGGAACAAGAAGGCTTCTTTGATAAAGCAGGGATTAAAAATCTCCAGAGTTTTGATTCGGTGAGTGCAGCCTTTGCATATTTAGATGAAAAAATGAATTAACAGGATAAGTCAGGACAAAAATTTGTTCTGGCTTTTCTATTGGTCGCAAATCAATTTTAAGGCCCAGTTTTTGTTATACTAGAGGCAGAGCAATTATTAATTTGTAGGATCATAAAAAATAAAATCTATCACAGATTGGATGGACGCAAAACATGGAAACAGAACACTATTACACTCAAAATCCAACGATTGAACATGACGAACATACATGGGAATTCGCATTGCTTGGACGAACATTTAAATTTACGACAGATGCGGGGGTATTTTCAAAGCAGACGGTTGATTTTGGAACACGGACGATGCTAGAGGCGTTTAACTCAAATGATTTGCCGGCCGGAAAAATTTTAGACTTAGGAGCAGGCTATGGACCGGTTGCAATTAGCTTAGCGGCGACATTGCCAGACAGAGAGATTGATGCTGTTGAGATTAACGAACGAGCATTGGCGTTGACTTTAAGAAATGCACAAGCAAATCAAGTTGGCGATCGTGTGCACGGGATTCAATCTGACCGTTATCAAAATGTTACTGATAAGTATGCGGCGATATTGACGAATCCGCCAGTTCGTGCTGGAAAAGAAGTCGTCACTGACATGCTTAAGGGGGCGGCTGAGCATTTAGTGGAAAACGGAACTTTGACTGTGGTACTTCAAAAAAAGCAAGGTGCTCCTTCTGCTAAGAAGTTGATGGAAGAAGTCTTTGGCAACGTTGAAACCATTGCAAAAGACAAAGGCTATTATATTTTGGAGAGTACTTATCATGACGCCTGAACAAATTGAATTTTACATGGGCGAGGCGATTAAGGAAGCCAACAAAGCTGGAGCGCTGGGTGAAGTACCAATTGGAGCCATCGTCGTTTTGGATGGGAAGATTGTTGGGCGTGGGTTTAATCTACGCGAACGTTTTCAAGATCCAAGTCAGCACGCAGAATTCCAGGCGATTTTAGAAGCGACCCGCAATGTTCATTCGTGGCGGTTACCGGAAGCACAAGTCTTTGTGACAATTGAACCTTGTATTATGTGCGCTGGACTAATTCAACAAACACGGATTCAAGATGTGTATTATGGAGCTGAGGATCCTAAGGCTGGCGGGGTTCATTCGATGTATCATTTGCTGGACGACCAACGTTTGAACCATCAAGTCGAGGTGCATAGCGGTATTCGCGAACAAGAGACCGGCGATTTGCTGCGATCGTTTTTTAAAGCGGTGCGAGCCAAAAATAAAGTTGCGAAAAAAGCACAAAAGTTACTTGAAGATTAGGTGAATCCATAGATTGGAGGGCGAACGGATGAAAAAATTTAAAATCAATCATAATCTTTTAATTACGGGAGCCACTCTTTTATTTGTGGTGCTCTTGATTTTGTTTATTCTGAAATTTCAAACGCAATTAAGTGAAGTTTTCAAGCATGCGTTCAACCGACAAAATTTAATGACCTTCTTACGACAACATGACCGTGTTGGCTCGATTATCTTGATGGCAATGATTGCGATTGCCTCAGCTATTCCAGGTTTTCCAGCTGCCATTTTAAGCGTGATTGCTGGAATTTGTTTTGGACCATTGCTGGGCTTCTTAATTATTTTTGCAGGATCAGTTGCTGGTAATTTGAGTTCTGTCTATCTTTTGGCGAAGGTTGAAGATCAGTCAAGCCGACACCAAGGTCCACGCTATCAGCGAATTGTGGATTGGCTTCATGGATTAAAGCATCCGCAAGTTGGGCTGATTCTTGGCTACATGATTCCGGCTATTCCAACGGCGCTGGTTAATTACGCGATGGATGAATTGAAATTGACGAACCGGAAAAAGGTGTTTTCTATTGCGATTGGTGCTGTGCCAACCTCGGTCTTGTACACGTTTGGTGGGGATGCACTATTAAAAGGAAATTATCGGCGGCTTATAATTGTCGGAGTTATTTTGGCAATATTTATCGCGTTGTCAGTCATGGTTTATCGCCGTAAAAATCGCCAGGTAGTGGACTGACCAGAACGTAAAGAATCTTTAGCGGAGTTGGTCGCTTAAGACACAATGTTATTTAAATACCACGCAAAATGAAAGTGAGGAAGTCTGATGAGCTTAACAATTCTTTTTGGAGATCGAACTAAAGATCATGAGCTAGCATTATTAAAAAATATTCAACAAGCGATGCAAGCAAATCCACAAGCACAGATTTTTTATTTGGTGCCCAACAAGATTAAGTTTCAAACTGAAATTAATGTTTTAGACAGGCTCGCGCAACTTGATGGACGAATTGGTGCGACTGTTGCGACCCAAAACGTGCAGGTTTTTTCGCTGAGCCGACTTGCCTGGTTTTACATGAATGACACCAAGCTCTACAAACATGCTAACGTTTCACCTGAAGCACTGGCGATGTTAATTCAAGACCAATTAAAAAAGCATCAAGATGAATTGCAGTTATACGGAAATTTATTGACTAAGCAAGGATTCATTAGTCAGTTTGCCAGCCAGATTTTAGAGCTTAAACAATCAGGATTGCAGTGGGCTGACGTTGAACAAATGGCTGAAGCATTGGCAAGCGAGGTAGTGCTTCAACAAAAGCTGCATGACTTAGCGTTGATTGGACGGGCCTTAGATCAAGAACTTGGCGCCCGCGATCAATTTTTGAGTAGCGATATGCTGGGCGTTTTAAAGGCGTTTTTGTTGCGGGGCGAACGAGATTTGTCGCAGCAATATTTCTATATCAATGGTTATTCGCAAATGACGGTGCAAGAACGGGGTGTGGTCGAAGCTTTAATTAGCCAAAGTGCCGGAGTGACAATTGCTTTGCCGAGCGAGGATGGAGCTGCTTCGGTGACGACGGCTAGTATTGATGAAAACGATCTCTTTTATGCTCCAAAAATGTTAGCGCAACAGCTTAGGTTGTACGCGACGCAAAATCAGATTGCAGTACAGGCTTCAAATATTTCAGATGAACGAAAATTGAGTGACACGCTTAAAAATGTTGCTGATTTTTGGCTGGTCTATGAGGAAAAGGGGATTCAACCGTATCAGGGCGAGGATTTGCAAATCTGGGAAGCCACATCTCGTTATCAAGAGGTTGAACAGTTAGCGCAAAAGATTCGCATGGATGTAGTTGAGGGACGTGCTCGGTATCGCGATTATTTACTGATGACTCCTGATTTGAAGCAGTATGAAAATATTTTACCGGCAGTTTTTGCTAAATATGATTTGCCTTTGTTTATGGATGTCGATCGGCTGATGACCAATCATCCTTTGGTTGCGCTGCTTGATGATTTGCTGACGGTCGCTCCTCATTATGCTTTGTTGGATGTGATGAAGCTGTTAAAAACTGAGCTCTTTTTGCCGGCTGAAGTTTCTTTGGCTGAATATCGTGAAGCCTTGGCGATTACTGAAAACTATGCGTTGGCCAAGAATTTGAGCGGATGGAAATGGACTGATGCAACTCCTTGGCAGTACGATTACCGAGTTGATGATGATTCAGATGAAGCTTTGCGGAAACGTTCAGCTGTTTTTGATGCGCAGTTGGCATTGATTCATCAGCAAATCACAGAACACGTTGCTCCATTTTTGACTGAATTACAAGAGGCCAAGAGTGCGCGTTCAATGGCACGGATGCTGTATCAATTTCTGACCGAGATGGGTGTGCAACAGCGTTTGTTAGAGTGGCGAGACAATGCAATCGAACAAGGTGATTTAGCAGCGGCTCAGCAATCAGAGCAAGTGTGGGATAAATTTATTGGCGTGCTAGATGATTTCGTCAGCGTTTTTGATGAGACTCAGATGTCGACGGATAGCTTAGCAGAAATTTTCACAGCGGCTTTTAGTAATGCAAAATACTCTGGAATTCCTGCTGCGATGGATCAAATTTTGGTGACTGAAACTGGGATTGTACAAGTTGAGGGTGTTAAAAACGTCATGATTTTTGGGGCTACAAGTGCAAATCTACCAGCAACTGTGCGCCAACGAGCTCTGTTACAAGATTCTGATCGTTTGAAATTAAATCAACTCTTGCCTGTTGGTGCACAATTACGTGAAACTGCGGATGCGACAATGGCTCAAGATAGTTTGCGGATTTACAATGCGATGTTGACAGGCACGCAAACTTTGCTTTGGTCATATCCAACCAGTGATGGTGCTTCCAAAGCCAAGCCATCTACGTATATCGAACGCTTGCAACGAAGCTTTAATACCAAGATTCAACGCTTTGAAGTTCAGCCAAGTGCAAACGATTCCGCCGAGTTAGTGACTGAAAAGATCGGAACAGTCGCCAGCACGTTGAGCAATTTTATTTTAGCCAAGCGGGAAGCCAAACGAGATAATCGAGTTCTGTCACAAAGTTGGTCACAGGTTGAAAAAACTTTGTCTGAAATCGCCTTGCAGCAGTTCCAACAATTGATGGCGAGTGTCGAGTATTCAAACCAAAGCGAGCAAGTCACGGCACCTTTGATTCAAAGTGTTTTCTCGGACACTTTACGAACATCAATTTCACGGCTTGAATCATATGCGCGTAACCCTTACGAATTTTTCTTGAAATATGGGCTACGTCTGGAAGTACGGCAAGAATTACAAATGACTTCAGCAGAACAAGGGACGTTCATGCATGCGGTATTAGAAGAAACCTTTGCGCAATTGCAAGGTCAACCTTTGGGTGCATTATCTGATGCAGAATTACGGCGTTTGGAGCAAGAAGCAGTTACAAAAATCTTTGCAACTGATGATCCGACCTTTGACATTTTCCAAACCACGAAGCGCATGGATTTTATTACGCAGAATTTGGAAGATCGTGTGCATCAAGCCTTAGTTAATATGCAACGGGGACAACGCACGGGAGCTGGAGTTACGACGCTCGGGACAGAGGTTTCGTTTGGCCGTGGTAAATTTGAGCCACTTCGTTATCAGGTGAATGGCCATGAAGTGGTTGTCAGAGGCAAGATTGATCGTTATGATCAGGTGCATCTAAGTCAGGGTGATAAAGATTATGTTGCGATTGTCGATTACAAGTCAAGTAAGCGAACGTTTGATTATAATCAGGCGTTTAACGGGCTTGAATTGCAGTTGATGACTTATTGGCAGGCGATGGAAAAAAATTTGCAAAATGTAGGCGATCATCAACAGATGGGTTCGGCTTCTTTTTGGACTCTGCAAACCGGAATGACGGAGCCTCAAGCAAATGATGGGACAGAAACTTTTGCGCAACAACGAGAAATTGGGGCCGAGAATGCGAATCATGCCGGAAAATACCGTGGAATTTTGGTAGATGATGGGCCATTTATCGACCGCCTTGAAACCGAAGCTGGCGATGCACCGTTTGCAATTAAGAAAAATAAAAATGGTAGTTTTGCAGCGACGGCAGATGTCGTTGATTCAGCAACAATTGAGACGCTCAAGCAATTTAATGCGCAAAAAATTCAGTTGATTGCCCGCGATATTTTGGTCGGCAAGTTTCCAATTGAGCCGTTCCGTGACGGGAAGAAGACAGCTTTGACTTATAGTGATTATAAAGATGTGATGCGCTTTGATGCGATGATTGATAATCGTTATCGTGACCTTGAAAAAGCCAAGAAAGCGGATATGATTGAAAAAATGGCTCAGATTGTTGAGCGGGAAGGCGGGGCAGAAAATGAACTTCACTAAAGAGCAACAGCAGGCAATTAAAGATCGGAATTTAAATATTTTAGTGTCTGCCTCAGCTGGTTCGGGAAAAACGCGGGTCTTGGTTGAACGCGTGCTTCAGCGTTTGTTGGCCGGCGATAATGTTGACGAATTCTTGATCGTTACCTTTACAGAAGCTGCTGCGGCAGAAATGCGCGAACGGCTTGAAAATGAGATTCGAAAGGCTACGGTTAACGAAGAAGGAGCACAACGGCAACATTTATTACGGCAACTTCGGCTGATTAAGCTTGCTAATATTTCAACGTTACATGCCTTTGCAATGCGGTTAATTGAGCAATATCATTATGCGATTGACTTGGATCCGCAGTTTCGACTTTCTGACACTGCTGAACAAAAGCTCACAATGATGCAGATTTTCGATGAGGTGCTAGAACAGCAATATAACGATGATGAAGGTGAATTTACCACGTTTGCCAAGCAGTTTATTGATAAAAACGGTGGAGATACTCCATTACAAACGGCAGTGTTTAAGTTATTTGATTTTGCAATGGCGCGTCCAGATACAGATGAATGGCTTGCTCAGTTGGGTTCTAAATATGAATCTACAGGTGATTTTGCTGAGTCAAAGGCGTATTTGGAAGAATTAGTTCCGCAACTTCGCCAACAGTTAACCGCTTTGATTGATCAACATCGGCAAGTCATTGACCTTGTACCGGCTGCAGATGATGATGTTTCAAAGAATCGGCTGAAAGATTTGGAAGATGAAGTTCAGGGTTATCGCAATATCCTAAATGCTTTGCAAACAGGGCTAGCTTGGCAACAGTTGCGCAAGCTTTTCTTTCAAGTTGAAATGACGCCATGGAATGCCAAGGGCCGGGTCGCCAAAAAAGATTGGGATCCCGAAATTAAAACTGCTTGGGGTCAAGTGAAAGACGCGCGTAACGACAACAACACGCATTTTAAGGACATGGCAAAGAACTTTTTTGTTCTAGATGAAGTTGGCCTAACGACGGCGATCAAAGGTGCACAGCAAAGTATCGAACAACTTGTTAAGCTAACGAATCAATTCCGCTCTGCCTATTTGGCCGAGAAAATTCACCGCAAAGTTTTTGATTTCAATGACTTGGAACACTTTGCACTAGCGATTGTTTCAAAGCCAGCAATTGCAGAACAGCTGCGCGCGCATTATGTTGAAATCATGGTGGACGAATATCAAGACACCAATTATTTGCAAGAAGCGATTGTTCAAGCGATTGCTAAGGAAAATAATGTGTTTCAAGTGGGTGATATTAAGCAGTCGATTTACAAATTCCGACAGGCTGATCCGCAGTTGTTCGCTACGAAAATGCGTCAATATCCACAGCCGGATGAAAGTAATTCCGAAATGATTACGTTGGCAGAAAATTTCCGTTCGCAACCCAATGTTACAAATTTCATTAACTATTTATTTATTCAGTTGATGAGTGCTGACTTAGGTGATGTTGATTACGCTGGTCCAGCTAAATTAATTGCAGGAGCCGATTATTATCCTGAAGAATTACCGCACAAGGCGGATTTTTTGGTGTATTTTAATGACGGATCCGATGATGATGAATCAACAGAAGATGATGGTCCAGAACTCGAAGATGCGACTGGATTCACCGCAACAACGGGTCAGATTACAATGTTGGGGCAAAAGATTCAGCAACTGATGGCTGAAAAATTTAAGATTTTTGACCGAAAAGCAGGAGTTGAACGGCCGATTGAATATGCGGACATTACAATTTTGGTACCGTCACGAGCGCAAAATCCGCAAATTATTGACATTTTCAAACAGTTAGGAATTCCTTTGTTGGTTAATGATGCTGGTAATTATTTCCAAACAACTGAAATATCGATCGTCATGGACTTGCTAAAAATTATTGATAATCCGCATCAAGATATTCCACTCGCAGCAGTGCTTCGTTCGCCAATTTATCAAGTCGGCGAGAATGGACTTGCTTTAATTCGCGCACAGGCACTGGAAGCTGATTTTTATACGGCGCTAAAGAAGTTAGTTGACTCACCTGTGATTCCTGCGGGCGTGGACCAGCAACTTGTTGAGCGGACAACGGAGGCAGTTACACGGCTTGAAAATGATTTGAACGACTTTCGGCAGTTAGCAGTGCAAAATAAAATTGTAGATTTATTGTGGGCGATTTACAAACGGACTGGCTGGTTGGATTACGTCGGTGGAATGCCATCTGGAAACCAACGGCAGGCCAATTTGCATGCTTTGTATGAACGGGCTGCAGCGTATCAAAAGACTAGTTTTACTGGCCTGTACCAATTTAATCATTATATTGAGCAGTTGCAAAAAAATGATGCCGATGATTTGGGCGAAGCGGATGCCAATGAGGTTTCAGATACAGTTAAGCTGATGACGATTCACGGGTCAAAAGGGCTGGAGTTTCCAGTTGTGTTCATTTTGAATGCCAGCAAAAAGTTTAATGCTGCAGATGAACGAGGACAAATGCTTTTGGACGCCAAGGCTGGAATTGGGATGCAGTATCTCGATTTGGATTATCATTTAAAGCTGACGCCACCGCAATATTTGACGGTGCAAGACGCGATTCATCGGAGTTCGTTTGCTGAACAGTTGCGGGTGTTGTACGTGGCGCTAACTCGGGCAGAACAACAGATTTTCGTGGTGGGTGCTTATAAGAATCCACAAGACTTCGTGAACAAGTGGCAAGTGTCACAATATGCGGAGGCACGTGTGCCAATGTTGCCAGAACAAACTCGTCTGCAAGGGCATTCGTTCATGGATTTGATGGGAATGGCGATTGCTAGGCATCCAAAGTTTTCTGAAACTGCCAAAACGTTAATGAAAGATTACGGTGTGGAACTTGAAACTCCAGATAGTTTTGAGCCAGAAGTGGCGTTTGATTTTGCAGTCGAATTTAGTTCATCACAAGATTTAGTGGTGCTGGGCGATGAAGATGTAAAAGATTTGGCGATGCATCCGATTGAGACAATTGATTCAACGCCACTGACGCTTGATTTGAAGGAAGTCTTTGAATTTGAATATCCGCACGAAACAGCAACGCATGCCACGGCATATCAGTCAGTTTCGGAAATTAAGAGATTGTTTGAAGATCCGGATCTAATTGCAGGTCAGCAAGTTGTTGATCGGCGGTTAAAGTCGGATGTCACAGCTGGATTGCGATTTACGAATGATGAACTACGCGAACCAGCATTCTTAACTGAAATGGCAACTCGGCCAAGTGGAGCGGCGCGGGGAACTGCGACTCATTTGGTGATGCAAAAATTGGACTTAACTCAAGGAACACCAACTCTTGAGACAGTTCAGAAGCTAATTGAAGCATTGATTGAAGAGGAACTAATCGAGCCGACTTTGGAAAATTTGTTGCCAGTTAAGCAAGTCGTCGAGTTTTTCCAGGGAACGCCTTTGGGTAAACAAATGGTGCAAAATACGAACGAACTGCAACGGGAAGTACCGTTTTCAATGTTGATGGATGCTAAAAGTTTGTACGCTGATTTTAAGGGTGACGAGCGCGTATTAGTCCACGGAATCATTGACGGGTATTTCATGGTTGGGGATGAACTGTGGTTGTACGATTATAAGACAGATTATATCGCGCCGGGGGTTGATGCCAAGAAGTTTTTGACGGACCGTTATGCAGCACAGTTAAATGTTTACTCTGCGGCATTGACTGCGATGGGTAAGAACAATATTCGCCGCTTCATCATGTCATTTGGAGCGGATAAGGTGTTTGAAATTTAGTTTTATGTACGAAAAAACGCTTGCGACAATCTTTGCCGAAAGCGTTTTTGTTTGTTCTAATTACTTGTAAATCCAGTGGTTACCATCTTCTGCCAACATGTCATCAGAAGCCTTTGGTCCCATTGTTCCAGAAATGTAGTTCGGGAATTCTTCGTGCTCTGCATCCCAAGCTTCTTGGATCGCGTCAACGAACTTCCATGAAATTCCAACACCGTTCCAGTCAGCGAAGTTTGATCCGTCACCATTCATTGCATCATGAATCATGCGTTCGTATGGCTCAGGAGTACGCTCCATATCAAGGTATGAAACTTGCCACTTCATAGTATCAACACGTGTTTGGAAGTTTGAAGTAGTGTCCTTAGCGTTGATGCGGAATTCGATTCCACCCTTAGGATCAATCAAAATTGAAAGAACAGGATTTTCTAGTTCAATATCATCTCCGAAAATGCTCAAGCCCTTCTTAAAGACCACGTCAACTCGGGTTTGCTTTGACTTCAAGCGCTTTCCAGTTCGGATGTAGAATGGAACACCATCCCAGCGCGCTGAACGGAACTTCAAGCGACCAGCAACGAATGTGTCATTTTGTGAACCATCTGGCACACCATCTTCGTCCAGGTACTTGATCTGCGTTCCATCAATGTTTTCACCATACTGACCACGCACAAAGTTTTGCTTAACTTCTTCAGCATTGTAAATATGAAGTGAGTTGAACGCCACGTTCTTAGCAGCCCGGATGTCCTTGTCAGTAAATGACGCAGGCTTTTCCATGGCGAGCCAACCAACAATTTGCATCGTGTGGTTTTGAATCATATCACGAAGCGCACCAGCATCATCGTAATAACCAGCACGTTCTTCAACACCAAGCACTTCAGAAAGCGTCACTTGAATGTTTTGGATGTAGTCTTTATTCCATGCTGCATCAAACAATGGATTTCCGAAACGAACTGACGCAATATTTTGCACCATTTCTTTACCAAGATAGTGATCAATTCGGAAAATTTGGTTTTCGTCAAAGACTTCGTGTAATTGATTGTTCAACTCTTCGGCAGTTTCATAGCTAACACCAAATGGCTTTTCGATCATCAAACGGTTAAATTCACCATTATCAGTAGTCAAACCTTCGCTCTTCAAGAAGCCAGCAATGGTTCCAAAGAAACGAGGAGCAACTGACATGTAGAAAATTCGGTTCCCCTGCAAGCCGTATTGCGCATCAAGTTCGTTGTTTAACTTGAGCATTTCTTGATAACCATCTGCATTTCCAACGTCAAGCTTGATATAGCGGAAATGTGAAATGAATTCCTTGGCGTTATCTTCGTCTTCAACAACGTGGTTAATTGATTCACGAACCATGTCTGCGAATTCTGCGGCAGTTAAATCAGCACGTGAAGTTCCCACGATTGCAAAATGTTCTTGCAAGAATCCCTTTTTATAAAGGTTGTAAACGGAAGGGTAGAGCTTACGTTTTGCAAGGTCACCGGTTCCACCGAAAAATGTTAACAAAGTTGTGATTTCTTGAGGCATGGTATTTACTCCTTTTTTAGTTAGCTAAATTTCTGGGTTAGTCCAAAAACGTAACTCATTTAACTAGATTATAGCAAATTTTACACAAAAATGCTTGGATTGTGTAAGTTATTTACATTAAGCGTTTTCATCTGCGAAATAACGGGTTGCAGCAATTGCGTTCTGCCAGCCGTTTTTAAGGTATTTACGGTGTTCTTCACTCATAGTTGGGACAAATGTGCGTCCTTGGCTAGTTAGCTCGGCGAGGTCATCTAAAGAATCCCAGTAACCAACTGCTAATCCGGCGAGGAATGCGACACCAAGCGGAGTAGTGTCTTCATGCATTGAGCGTTCGATTGTTAAACCGGTAATGTCAGCTTGAAACTGCATCAGATACGGATTTCGTGAAACAGAGCCATCGACTTTAAGCGCTGCAATTTTGTTACCAGTATCCTCTTTCATGATTCTGAGAATATCGGCTGTTTGGTAGGCGATGGATTGCAGAGTAGCTTTGATGAAGTCAGCTTTGTTTGTACCACGTGTAATTCCAAAGACAGCGCCACGTGCTTGTGGATCCCAATATGGTGCGCCCAGTCCGGAGAATGATGGAACCACATAGAGTTCATCATTACTGGTTGATTGTTGCGCTTCTTCAAAAGAATCTGTGACTTCTTCAATCAGATCCAGGCCATCATTGAGCCATTGAATTGCCGAACCAGCTGCAAAGACAGAACCTTCGAGTGCATACACTGGTTGGTCGTCAATTTGATAAGCAATTGTTGTGACCAAGTCATGATTTGAATTAATGAGCTTGTTGCCGGTATTTAGTAGCAAGAATGCGCCGGACCCGTACGTACTCTTGACAGTTCCTGGTTTAAAGCCAAGTTGTCCAATCAGACCTGCATTTTGATCACCTATCACGGCGGTAATTGGTATTTCTGAACCAAAGAATTGCATTGGATGGGTCATTGCAATCGGCCCATTTGAACGAGTCACCCTCGGCAACATCGTTTTTGGAATGTTGAAGAGAGCTAGTAGTTCGTCATCCCATTCTTGCGTGTGAATGTTGAACAGCATTGTCCGAGAGGCATTTGAAATGTCAGTAAGATGTTCTCGGTGATCGGTCAAGTTCCAAACCAACCAACTATCGACGGTTCCAAACAGCAAATTCCCTTTTTCGGCTTCAGCTTGAGCGCCTTCTACATGGCCTAAAATCCAACGAATCTTAGTTGCTGAAAAATATGCACTAATCGGAAGACCGGTTTTTTCGTGAATCATTTGCGTGTGACCAGCATTGGCAGTCGCAGTGGCAATTGATTGAGACTGTGTTGATGACCAGATGACAGCATTGTAAATCGGCTGACCGGTTTCTTTATTCCAAATAATCGTCGTCTCACGCTGGCTCGCGATTCCAATTCCCTTGATCGAATCAGCACGAATTCCGGCTTCAATCATTGTTTCGGTAATTGCAGTTTGAGCCGTTCGCCAAATATCGTTAGCCGCTTGCTCGACCCAGCCAGTATGAGGTTGGATTGGCGTCATTGGAATTGAAGTTGAGGCAACACGGCGGGCATTTTTATTGAAAATTACGGCACGGGTCCCAGTCGTACCTTGATCAATAGCTAAAATATATTCAGGATGAGAAATTGCCATTTTTGCTCCTTTGCTAATTCGTTAAATCAGACCGCCAACAAAATTTGTAAGCGTTTTATACTAATACTAGTATACCAATTTTTCCGATTGTGCTAAACTTTCTTCTATAAAGTAAAACGTTGTATTTATAAATGGGAGCATTTTATGGAAATTCAGAATTCGAGTGATGAGGTCGGGTCCAAACCGCGCCACGTTGAAATAAAGCCTTGGGTCCTATATTTGGGGACGTTGTTACAGAGTGCCGGTGCTGCGATGCTTTGGCCGATTACAACTTTGTATATGCATAATACGTTGCATGAATCGCTAACTATCGCTGGTTTCGTCTTGATGGCGGTGTCAGGTGCAATGATGGTTGGTGGCTATTTAGGTGGGTACTTATTTGACCGCTGGAATCCCTTCAAGGCTTTAATCATCGCAATAGTTGTCGCAACTGCCACACTGGGTGCAATTACCTTGTTCCATCAATGGCCGTTGTTTGCAATCTTGATGCTCGTGATTGGCTTGGCTGATGGTGTTTTGTACACATTGCTGAGTTCTTATGCTTCAACAATTCAATCAATTGATTCGCGCCGTGTCTTTAATATGAATTATATGTTCATGAATGTCGGGGTTGTGATTGGAACGGTTGGCGTCGGGCTGCTGTACGACTATGGTGTGACATGGGTCTTTGGTAGCGCATTTGTCTTGTATCTTATTTTTCTAATTCTGGCCTATTTTAAATTTAAGGTGGTTGGATTGGCCAAACAAGCTGCAAAGGCTGCAGCAAAGGCCGATCGCAGTAATTTCAAAACGCCTAAGCTGGTTTACGCATTGCTAGGGCTGACATTTTCAATTTATTTTGGCTACGTATTATGGGAAAGCGTTGTTGCCACTCATATGACGGATTTGGGATTATCGATTCAGGATTATTCCTCATTGTGGACGATTAATGGCGTTGTTTTAATTATTGGGCAAAGTATTTTAAATAAATACGCAGAACGCATTAAATTCAAAACTAGCGTAATTGGAGGCGGAATACTGTTTGCGCTATCGTTTTTGTTTTTGATAACTGCACAGACATACGTGGCGTTTTTGGGAGCGTTTATGATTTTGACAGTTGGTGAAATGCTCGCCGCACCACAAATTCCGGCATGGATTGCTAAAATTAGTGATCCAAATGCGCAGGGACATGCACAGGGACAAGTTATGATGGTGACTTCATTTGGTAGGGCTTTGGGGCCATTGTTTGGTGGATTTATGATTGACGCAGCGGGTTACAAAAGCCTGTTTGCAACGGTTTTTGGCGTGATGGTGCTGTTTGTGGCGATTTCGTGGGTCTCTTCGTTGCGTTATCGAATTGGTAAATGACCAGGGTGGGTAATGCTTATAATTCCACCAGTAAATAGTCCGTGTTTTACTGGATTATTAGCTGAAAAAGTTGAACGTTCGTGTTATTATAAATGTATATAATACTAAAAAATACGAACAATGAAGGTGAAATGATATGAAAACTCGTCGTAGTGATCGCTTAGTAGATATGACTCGTTATCTTATGGAACACCCCCGAACTTTGGTATCTTTAACCAAGTTTGCAAATCTTTATGAATCAGCGAAGTCTTCTATCTCAGAAGATTTGGCAATTTTAAAGCGCACTTTCTCAGAACGTGGAGTTGGTCTGTTGGAAACAATTCCGGGAGCTGCTGGTGGTGCCAAGTTTACGCCGTTTATGTCAAAAGAAGACGCTGAAACATTTGTGGCGTCATTAGTAAATGAAATTAAGGATGAAACTCGTGTGTTGCCAGGTGGTTATGTTTATCTTTCTGACTTGCTTGGTCAGCCATGGGTTTTGCAAAAGGTTGGCCGCTTGATTGCAACTCAATATTTAAATGAACCAATTGACGCAGTTATGACAGCCGCAACCAAGGGTGTGCCAGTCGCGCAAGCAGTTGCCGACTCACTCAATGTGCCATTCGTGATTGTGCGAAATGATACAAAGGTGACTGAGGGACCAACAATGTCCGTTAATTACGTGACAGGTCAGTCAAAGCGTCTTGAAAAAATGGAATTGTCACGGCGTTCTTTGCCAATGGGTTCACGGGTTCTGATTGTGGATGATTTCATGAAAGCTGGCGGAACTATTCGCGGGATGGCTTCATTGGTCAAGGAATTTGAAGGAAATGTCGTTGGTGTCGCTGTCGTTGTTGAAGGCGAAGTTGAGCACCGCGTGATTGATAAATATACTTCTTTGGTGCATGTTAAGACCAATAAAGAAGGCGGATTACTTGACGTTCGCGAAGGTAATTTTGCAAAAGAAGTGTACACTGCTGGTAGTGTGGCTGGAAAAATTGAAAAAAGTCTTTAAAAGCGAGGGTGATTGATAATGGCACGATATAGCATAATTATGGCTGCAGGTAAGGGGACGCGTATGAAGTCTGATTTGCCAAAAGTCTTGCATGAAGTTGCTGGTAAGACGATGGTCGAATTGGTTTTGGATACGGTCCTAGCAACAGGTGTTCAAAAAGTTGTGACCGTTGTTGGACATGGTGCAAAACAAGTTCAGGCGCAGATTGCAGATCGTTCAGAAATCGCAGTGCAAGCCGAACAATTGGGAACTGGCCATGCGATTCAGATGACGGCGCCACAATTGGCTGAGCTAGATGGTTCAACTTTGATTGCGTCAGGCGATGCTCCGTTGTTTACACTTGCGACATATCAAAACCTTTTTGATTTTCACGAACAAAGTGGCAATGCCGTGACTGTTTTAACAGCCAAGGCACCAAATCCATTTGGGTACGGGCGCATTATTCGCGATGAGCTTGGAAATGTTATTCGGATTGTGGAACAAAAAGATGCGAGTGCAGATGAAGCGCTCGTTGATGAAATTAATACCGGAGTTTATGTTTTTAATAATCAATTATTGTTTGCGGCGTTAGAAAAGGTGACTAACGACAATGCACAGGGCGAATATTATTTGCCAGATACGTTAGAGATTTTACGCGAACAAGGAAAGACAGTTGGCGCCTTCCAGATTGACGATTTCTCAGAGTCAATGGGTGTCAATGATCGCGTGGCTCTAGCAACTGCAAATCAGGTGATGCGCGAACGAATTAACATTGAGCATATGAAAAATGGCGTAACCTTGATCGATCCAGCTACGACCTATATTGATGTGGATGTAAAAATCGGTGCAGATACAGTCGTTGAAGGCAATGTTGTTTTGAAAGGCCAGACAGTGATTGGTTCACATGTACTTTTGACAGCTGGAACACGCATTGAAGATTCAACAATTGCTGACGGGGTTGAAATCCAATCTTCCACAATCCAATCGGCTAAAGTTGCAGCAGATGCAACTGTTGGCCCATATGCACACTTGCGTCCAGGCGCAGATCTAGGTGAACGTGCGCATGTTGGTAATTTCGTCGAGGTCAAAAATGCACAGCTCGGGGCCGATACTAAATCGGGTCACTTGACTTATATTGGCGATGCAACCATTGGTGAAGATGTTAACATTGGTGCAGGAACGATCTTTGTCAATTATGATGGAATGCATAAGTTCCACACAAATGTCGGAGATCACGCGTTCATTGGATCAAACACTAAAATTGTGGCGCCTGTAAATTTGGCTGACGAAACGATTACGGCCGCTGGTTCAACGATTACAGATGATTTGCCAAAGCATGCGATGGGAATTGCTCGTTCGCGCCAGACAACCAAAGAAGATTTTTGGAAGAAGACAGCGCTTGCAGAAAAATTTAAGCCAACAAACAGTAAATAAACGTTGAGAAGTAGCCTAAAAAACGTTAAAATAAATAGAATATATTACGACTGACAGATAAGAGTGTCAATGGAGGAAAACATGGCGACTTACGCGGATCCACATTTGAAGATTTTCACATTGAGCGGGAATAAGCCCCTAGCTGAAAAAATTGCTACTTCGATTGGTGTGGAACTTTCTGATATTAATATTGCCCGTTTTTCAGATGGCGAGATTAAGATCAATATTGAAGAATCAGTGCGCGGGGATAATGTTTATATTATTCAATCAACTTCAGCTCCGGTAAATGACAATTTGATGGAATTGATGATTATGATTGATGCGCTACGTCGGGCGAGTGCTAAGACAATTAACGTTGTGATGCCTTATTATGGCTATGCACGTCAAGATCGTAAGGCTCGTTCACGTGAACCAATTACGGCGAAGTTAGTGGCGAATATGCTTGAAATGGTTGGCGTAACTCGTGTGTTGGTGCTCGACTTGCACGCTGCGCAAATTCAAGGATTCTTTGATATTCCGGTGGATCACATGGCTGGAGCAGCGAAGTTGGCTGATTACTTGCTGACAAGTGGGATTGCTGATGAAAATACAATTGTGGTCTCACCTGATCACGGTGGTGTAACACGGGCGCGAACGCTGGCTGAATTGCTGGGTTCAAGCGAGCCAATTGCTATCATTGACAAACGCCGTCCAAAAGCTAACGTTGCGCAGATTATGAACATCATCGGGGATGTCAGAGGCAAGCGCGCAATTATGATTGACGACATGATTGACACTGGTGGAACAATTACAAAGGGTGCTCAAAAGTTGAAGGACGAAGGAGCAGCAGAAGTGTACGTTGTTGCAACGCATGCGGTCTTCTCAGGCCAAGCTGTTGATAACTTACAGAATTCTGTCTTTGAAAAGGTGATTGTAACGGACTCAATTGATTTGCCTGAAGACAAGAAATTCCCAAAACTGGTGCAAGTGACGGTTTCTGATTTGATTGGTGAAGCGATTGTGCGCATCAATGAAAATAAGGCTGTGTCACCATTGTTCAAGACTCGCTTCAGGGCGGATCGACATTAAAATAGATTAGACACTCGTTCATTTGAAGGGGTGTTTTTTGGTTTTTCAGAAGTCTGATTGATCCTTAATTTCGGATTCAAACAGTGCAAAATAATTATGAATAAGAGATTTATAGTTATCGTTAGTATTAGTTTTTAATAATATGGTATCTTTATGTTGATAAATTTAAAACTGCTCGTGGCGCAACCTGGGCTGGCGTAGGAAAAGGGCATAAATAGGTAGTCTATGATGAAAAAAATCAACATTTTAAAGCGTACAGCCATTTTGTTCACCTTGTCACTTGTGACGAGTAGTTGTCTCGCAATCACCGGACAAAACGGCAACGGTGCTAAGGCATATACTTGGCTACAAGTTCCTACCACCTTGTTAGCTGCAAAATCAGGTGTTACAAAAGCAATCAATGAATTTCCTAAAGCAGACACCATTTATAAAGGAACGGTCGCATGGAGTTATCAACATTCTGTGGAAGCATACAATTTTTTGGCACAAGTTCCAAAAGATGAGCAAGTTAAAATTACTGCAGCTGATGGCATTACGACCACATACAGTCCTGAGCAAGGCACGTTATTAAAATCACTATTTCGGTGGGTGACCGTAAATGGCTTTGGACTTCAGATGAGTGCAAATGGATTTGAGAATGAAAAAAATCTTAAAAGCAATTTCTGGTGTAACGATTCATTTCCGCAACAAAAACTAGCAGTCAACACTAAAACCATTCCCAAAAAATGGCAAAAAGACACAGTTACACATTGGGCAGAACTTGGTGGTGTAAAAACAGCATTCTATGGTGGCTGGTCACATTACTATCAATGAAAATAATCATCGTAAGGGGAGTATTTGACTCCCTTTTATTGTCTAGTTGAAGCATAGTGCTAGTTGGGACATATGATACTTTGTTTGATCAGCGTAGCGATTCTGTCGTCGGATGACCAGCCCTTGCCGAATCTAGGCGAAACTTTTCACGCGGGCTTTAGCGCCGTGAAATTGGCAAATTATTTTGCCATTCGGCATGAATCGTGCAGGGCCATCCGAACGAAAAGAATCTTTAGCGAAGCTGAACAACCAAATTACAATAACATAACTAGTACAACGCGTTAGTTACTCAATATAAAATGTCGATTAAACAAATTCGGTAATTTCACTTGTAAATCGCGCGTAAATCTGCTAAACTAATCTCTTGTGAGTGACACCAGAAATGGTGCGGCTCCTTGCCGGCAATTGGATCGGCCATAGACCATAAGGAGGAAAATACAATGTACGAATTGACTTATATCGTTCGCCCTGATTTGGATTCTGATGCTAAGAAGGCATTAGTTGAGCGTTTTGACGCTATCTTAAAGGACAACGGAGCTACAATCGCTGAATCAGCTGATTGGGCTAATCGTCGCTTTGCATATGAAATCGCTGGATACCACGAAGGTACTTACCATATCGTGAACTTCAGTGCTGACAATGATGCAGCGATTAACGAATTCGATCGTTTGGCCAAGATCTCAGAAGACATCTTGCGTCACATGGTTGTAAAGCGTGAAGTTGTATCACCAGTTAAGTAATAGTTATTTAGCAATTGCTAAGTCTATACTTTTGAATAGGAAAGGAGCTCCTACATGAATCGTGTTGTTTTAGTTGGTCGGTTGGCTCGTGACGTTGAATTGCGTTACACTCAATCAGGAACTGCAGTTGGATCATTTAGCATCGCCGTGGATCGTCGTCGTACGAACCAAAACGGTGAACGTGAAACAGATTTCTTTAATGCAACGATATGGCAGAAGGCGGCCGAGAATTTTGCGAATTTTACTTCAAAAGGTTCACGAGTCGCAATCGAAGGTCGTTTGCAAACTAGTAGCTATCAAAACCAACAAGGACAAACGGTTTATCGTACCGAGGTCATCGTTGAAAACTTCGATTTGCTAGAAACACGTGCTGAATCTGAGGCACGTCGAGCAAATGGTGGGAATACAGCCAATAACTTTAGTGGCAATAATAATGGTGGTGGCTTTAACGCTACTCCAGCAGACAATCCATTTGGAGCGCCTGCATCTGCCTCAAGTAGTAATGGTAATGTATTTGGTGGAAACAACGCTTCTAGCGGTTCAACTGCCAGCAACGATCCATTCGGTGGTGGTCAAGAAATTGACATCTCGGATGACGACCTTCCATTCTAAGTTAGATCAAACGTCAAAATAGACTTAATTCTATCAGGAGGAAATTAATCATGGCACAACAACGTCGTGGTGGCGGACCTCGCCGCCGTCGTAAGGTTGACTTCATTGCAGCCAATCATATCGAATATGTTGACTACAAGGACACAGAATTGTTGGAACGTTTCATCTCAGAACGTGGTAAGATTTTGCCACGTCGTGTGACTGGAACT
The DNA here is from genome assembly GCA_031289615.1 of Lactobacillaceae bacterium. Taxonomy (GTDB): domain Bacteria; phylum Bacillota; class Bacilli; order Lactobacillales; family Lactobacillaceae; genus Weissella. The sequence goes on from JAITPD010000049.1 coordinate 59,782, forward strand.
TCAGCAAAGAACCAACGTAAGATTACTACTGCTATCAAGCGCGCGCGCATTATGGCACTATTACCTTTCGTTGCAGAAGACTAATATTTAAAATGGTTCTACGTCAAATAGGACTGATGAACAAAAAATCAAGTAAATTAACCATTCAAGATCAAGCAGCGGAATTTAAAAGTTCTGTTGCTTTTCTTTCGTAATTTTTCGCGAAAAA
>JAITPD010000053.1 GCA_031289615.1 Lactobacillaceae bacterium
TTTTTCGCGAAAAATTACGAAAGAAAAGCAACAGAACTTTTAAATTCCGCTGCTTGATCTTGAATGGTTAATTTACTTGATTTTTTGTTCATCAGTCCTATTTGACGTAGAACCAAAAATCAAAACTGCTCAACCTGGATTCGAACCAGGGACCTGCGCATTAACAGTGCGTTATTCTACCACTGAACTATTGAGCAATTAACTTATGAGATTATTATAATAAGTTAATTACTAATTGTCAACAGTTTAGAGCAACTTAGTTAAATTCATATGTGAACACTCTGAGCGTTATAACCTTGGCTCATAAAACTTACCAAAGGTTCGCTCGATTTTCCACATCGACGCCCATGCTTTGGGATCTGCCGAATGAATCGCCGCATACGCATCCGACTCCTCATACAACGAAATCACCGTGAACAAAATTTCCTTTGGATGATGATTATATGCACCTTCAGCGTGATGCACGATCGTAATTCCACGGCGTAACTCACTTTGAAGCGCCATTGCAACTTCTTGAGGCATTTCCGTGATCACCATCAACTGCATCTTTTGCTGACGAGTATAAATCGTATCAATCATTCGCGCGTTCACAACCAAACCAATGGCAGTGTACAAAGCGTATTTTGGCCCAAACAAGAAGCCCGAACCAAGCAAAATGAAGAAATTAAATGTTAAATTAGCCTTCCCCATGTTCATGCCGTATTTACGCTTCAACACAATCCCAATGACATCCAATCCACCAGTTGAGATCCCGTTACGCAACGCAAATCCAGTTCCAAAACCGTTAACCAAGCCACCAAAAATTGCATCCATCAACGGATCTTTGGTCCATGGAACCACGGGACCTTCGACGAAACGCATCGCCACAGCAGCCATTAAAATTGCTATTGCTGTAAAGATTGTAAATTTAGCGCCAATATTTTTATAAGAAAAAATCAGCAGGGGAATATTCAACAGAACTAACAACACATAAACTGGCATGTCAAAGCCCAGTAGTCGCTCAAACAGAGTATTTAGCAATTGTGACATTCCTGTCAATCCGGATGAATAAATATGACCGTTCGTCCAGAAGAAATTCAACGCAATCGCAGCAGCTACGGCATAGACAACTGCAGCGGTGATTCGTCCTGTGTATTCATGGTTACGCATATAATCTTCAACTGATTGCATGTGCTGTATCCTTCCTACTCTTCTGTCATGTTTGGAGCAGCCGTTTCAGCATAAATTGGCGCAACTAATCCTAATTCGTCTAATTGCGTCTTAGCAACTGGCAATGGGGCATCGGTCATTGGCTCACTACCCTTAGAATTCTTAGGGAAGGCAATCACTTCACGAATATTATCCGTACCAGCTAACAACATTGCCAAACGATCCAAGCCAAGCGCGATTCCACCCATTGGAGGGAAACCGTATTCCATTCCTTCAAGCAAGAACCCAAACGCATCTTTAGCGGATTCAGGTGTGAATCCCAAAGCAGACAACATCTTTTGTTGAATGTCCATCCGGTGAATACGAATTGAACCTGAACCTAATTCGTACCCGTTCAAAACCAAATCGTATGACTGAGCATGAGCCTTGTGTGCTCCCTCAGTCGTCTCCATCAATGGCAAGTCTTCTTCATTTGGCATTGTAAACGGATGGTGTGCTGAAATCCAACGATCTTCATCCGGTTGATACTCAAACAATGGCCAGTTCACAATCCAAGCAAAGTTCCACCTGCTCTCGTCAATCAAGCCTTCTTCTTTTGCTGTCATTCGTCGCAAAGCATCCAAAGTTGCGGCAACAACTGAAGATTGGTCTGCAGCAAATAAAACTAGGTCGCCGGCTTTAGCTTCTGTCTTTGTCAATAATTCGTCAGCTTGATTCGTCAAGAACTTGGCAATCGGCCCCGTAATCCCTTCATCCGTAATCTTGAGCCAAGCCAATCCCTTCGCACCAAAGCGTTCGATGTACTGTGCAAGCTTGTCAATATCCTTACGTGAATAATGTTCAGCAGCTCCCGGAACGACAATGGCCTTAACTTGGCCACCATTTTTAATAGCATTATCAAAGACACCAAATTCTGAATCAGCCATTAACTCTGACAGATCGATCAATTCCATGCCAAAGCGCATATCTGGCTTATCCGTTCCAAAGCGCTCCATTGATTCTGCCCATTCCAAGGTTGGAATTTTGGCCGTTTCTAAATCAAAATCAACCGTTTTTTTCATGATAGCAGCAACCCATTCATTCACCAACTCAATGATTTCAGCTTGCGTCATAAATGATGTCTCAAGGTCCAATTGTGTAAACTCGGGCTGACGATCTCCACGTAAATCTTCATCTCGGAAAGCTCGTGCAACTTGATAATAGCGGTCAAATCCAGCACCCATTAGCAATTGCTTAAACAACTGTGGTGACTGTGGAAGTGCATAAAATGCGCCAGGGTTCACACGTGAAGGAACTAGATAATCACGCGCTCCTTCAGGCGTTGACTTGGCCAAATATGGCGTTTCAATATCAATAAAGCCATTTTCATCCAAAAATTCATGAGTAGCAGCTGTGACCTTTGAACGAATCCGCAAGTTCTTTTGCATTTCAGGACGACGCAAATCAAGATAACGATACTTCAAGCGCAATTCGTCAGAGACATTAATGTCATCCTCAATATAAAATGGCGTAGTCTTTGCACTGGCTAGAATCTCAGCCGTGTGAATCTGCACTTCAATCTTTCCAGACTTCAAATGTTCATTAACTGCTCCGGCTCCACGTGCAGCAACGGTTCCAGTCACTTCAACCACAAACTCTGTGCGCAGTTGATCGGCAACCTTGAGTGCTTCTGGTCCAAATTCTTCAGAAAATGTCAATTGAACCAATCCTTCGCGATCCCGCAAATCAACGAAAATCAGTGCTCCCAAGTCACGGCGCTTTTGAACCCAGCCCTGCAAAGTAACTTCTTGTCCTAAATAATTTTCATCAATTAATCCTGCATAATTAGTGCGCTTCATTTTCAACATCCCCTTCTTCATCTGTAACTGCTTCTTCAAGATAAGCTGGTAAATTGGTATATAACTCTGCCAACTTAACCTTATTTTCTTGCCCTGTCGTCATATTTTTCAAATTGGCACTTTGTTCTTCTAATTCACGTTCGCCAATCACAATAATGTAACGGGCATGCTCACGATCAGCAGTTTTAAATTGTCCTTTTAACTTGCGATCTGAATAATCACGATCAGCTGAATAACCAAACGAACGAATTGCTTGGACCATTTGCAATGCAACTACATCAGTATCTTCACCTTGATTTGCCACGTAGACGTCCAATGGCGCCGGTTGTGGCAATGCTGCTCCTTCATTTTCCAGTAACAACATTAAGCGTTCTAGGCCAATTCCAAAGCCAATCCCTGGCAATTCTGGACCACCAAGCTCTTCCACCAAACCGTTATAACGACCGCCACCCGCAATAGTTGTCCAGCCGTGTCCGAGCACCTTTGATTGCGTCATCACTTCAAAAATCGTGTGGTTATAATAATCCAATCCACGGACCACGCTCGCGTCAACTTCATATTCGACTCCAAGCGCTTCCAAATACGTTTGCAGTTTGTCCCAACGATTTTGCGCATCATCACTCAAATAATCCAAAATTGATGGTGCATTTGCGACAATTTCTTGATCCTTAGCATCTTTAGAATCCAAAACTCGGAGCGGATTCTTTTCCAAACGCACCTTTGAATCGGCCGAAAGCTCCTCAAAATGGGGTTGCAAATATGCAATCAATGCATCACGATAATTTTGCCGTGATTCAGCATCGCCCAAAGAATTAACCGCAACCTTTAAATTAGTAATGCCCAGCGTTTGGAAGAAATCAATGACCATTGCAATCACTTCTGCATCAAGCGCAGGTGATTCTGAACCAAAAGCTTCCACCCCAATTTGATGGAATTGACGCATCCGACCAGCTTGCGGACGTTCATAACGAAACATTGGGCCAATATAAAAGGCTTTGTAAGGCTTTTGATACTCTGGACCAAATAATTTATTCTCAACGAAAGCACGCACCACACCAGCGGTTCCTTCTGGACGCAATGCCATCCGTCGCTCACCTTTATCATAGAAGTCATACATTTCCTTGGTCACGACATCAGATGTGTCACCAGAAGTCCGCGAGAACACTTCAAAGCTTTCAAAGATTGGTGTCCTAATTTCATTGTATTGATAATCACTAAATAACAAACGCGCAGTTTCCTCAACGTAGTGCCACTTTAATGATTCTCCAGGGAGCAAATCAGCAGTTCCCTTTGGTTTTTGATAAGTCTGTTTTGCCATTTTAAATTCCTTTCATTCCTTGCAATTAATAATCTGAGCTGGTTCGTTAGTGATTTTTGGTAATTATGCAACACCTTGGTCATTTTTATAAAAATACCTTTGTACTTTGTTTAATCAGCTTCGCAAAAGATTCTTTACGTTCGGATTTATGCGTTCTGTTTGCGATTTATCGCTTATCAGAACACGATGCGCAGTACTTTGCTGGTCAGTCGGTGAACCGGCTGAACTGCTTAGTAACGGAGCTCCCTGCACGATTCATATAGAATGGCAAAATAATTTGCCAATTTCACGGCGCTAAAGCACGCGTGAAAAGGTTCGCCTAGATTCGGCAGGGACGTTCATCCAACGACAGAATCGCTACGCTGACCAACCAAAGTTCAATATTACAAAACCATCGCAATGCGTGAGTAAAATAAAAAAATTCCACCACTAATCAAAATAAAAACACCCTGAACGAAAAATCGTCAAGGGCGCTTTTGGCGCGGTACCACCTTGGTTTGTACTAATACCGTAACGAGGCAAACGCGCTAATGAAAGCGAACCTCAAAAGTGTCCCCTTGTTGTTTTGATGACGGGCTTCCACCAAGTTCCCGTTCGCTAGACATCACACCACAAGTTAAGCTTTCTCATTGGTCAGATAATACAGTTATTATGCACCATCTACGAGCTTTTTACAAGCATTATGCTACTTATGAACCCTTTGGTCATTTTATTGGAAGCGTGGTGGCTTTTCGATGATAATAGTAAGTGGCGACACGGTCCCATTCGTCTTTTAATTTCGGTGGGCCGAAATTTAGTCGAATTGGTGCCGCTACCTCGCTTGATTACCTACTATCATTATCTCAAATCATCACGCTTCCAATAAAATGACCAAGGTGTTCGCTGTTCAGCGAAGCGATTCTGTCGTCGGATGGCCAGCCCTTGCCGAATCTAGGCGAACGTTTTTTCACGCGTGCTTTAGCGCCGTGAAATTGGCAAATTATTTTGCCATTCGCCATGAATCGTGCAGGGCCAATCCGAAACGTAAAGAATCTTTCGCGAAGCTGATCAAGCAATGGGGAATATCACACAACCGGCACTACGCGTTACTTAGTTTGCTTTGATTCTTCATTCAAAAACTTTTCAAGTCCAATCGGAATCCGTGTGGCAATCTTTTGCTGATAACTCTTTGAACGAATATATTTAAAATCTTTGTCCGTGTTAATATAACCGTTCTCCAACAAAATCGCCGGCACAGTGTTATCATCTAAAACCACATACTGGGCTTGCTCGACCCCACGATTTTTCAGAGGCATAACAGGGCTCATCGCGGTATTTACCGCTGTTGCCAATGACTTAGAACCATTTTTGACATGATAATAATAAGCCGTATAACCTGTGGCCGTATTACTTTCAGGCGCTGCATCAAAATGGAACGAAATAAATGCGTTGGCGTTCATTTTTTCGCCAATCTTTGGAATCACTGATAGATAGACTAGTTTATCCGTATCTCGAGACATCACAACTCGCGCCCCGTATTCATAAACAAGTTCTTTTTTAACTCGGTTTGCCAATTCAAGCGTGTACTGCTTTTCAAAATGCTTTTCATCAGTTGAACTTGAACCCGGATCTTCACCACCGTGGCCAGGATCGAGCTCGATTGTTGCTTCAGTTAACAGACCCATATGTTTAACTGGAGTCTTGCGTTCAATCAACCACCCAGCAACCCAACCCTTGGACTCATCTTCACGTTGAACTTGATACCAACCATTATCCTTTTTTAGAATGTTAAGATGTTCGCCCTGCTTCAAAATACCTTTGGCTGGCTGTAAAACGTCTGGCCCTTGGCGCAAAGTGATATTTGGAATTTGAACAGTGATTTGCTGTTTAACTAACAAGACAGTCGTCACCGCAACAGCAATCCCTAACATTCCAACAGTTACAGATAATGGAACCCAAAAACGCATAATGAATTTAAAGATTAAGTTGAGGATTCGTTTAAGCAGTTCCATCTTAGCTCCTTATGGGATTGGGTGATAATATATGAACCTATTTACGCTCCAGTTACAGATCACAAGCGTTAGGTCCATCATTTCGATTCATGAATAGTTTAGTTTGACATTTGGGCACAGAAATAACTTGATTCATTAGTTCTAAACCAACATCGTGCAAATCGCCAATATATTTTAATTGAATTTCATAATTTTCAGTTTCAATTTTAATTACTTGACCGATCAATGGTTGGGGAACAACAGATGTCCCCTGGTGATAAACCAAGTCGCCAATTTTTATTTTGTCTTCCATCCGTGTCTCCCATCAGCCTTAGCCCATTTTATTGCTGACATAAGTTAATGTATAACCTATATAGATTGTATAAATTATACTGTACACGGAATATTTGGCTTCAATGCGTTAAAAACGTGAAAATTTTAATGCATTTGATATTGACGCATTTGATCTTTCAACCCGGCCAAAACATATTTTGCTGGATCAGTAGTAATATCGAATTGCCGGTCTTCTGCACCATCTAACCCAGCTTGAAAGACTTTCTCATACTCAGCGATCGTCAGTTGCGTCCGAGCATCAAATAGTTCTGACAACTGATCTGCAATCAATCCTTTTTTATAGTTTGGTTGCAACACCGCAGAATAAAATTCACCTTCTGCTCCTGAACCATAAGAAAAAATCCCGATCCGATCTCCAGCTTGTAAAGTGTTCGAATTTTGTAATAATGACATTAGGCTCAGATACAAAGAACCCGTATACAAATTACCAATGCGTTTGTTATAAACTCGACTAGCTTCAAACTCTTCTAACAAAGCAGTTTGTTGCGTTTCGTCAGCTTCCGGTAAAATTTGGCGCAAAGCCTTAAGTCCCATCTTTGTAAATGGCAAATGGAATGCAAATGCTTTAAAGTCTTGAATTTCACGTTCTTCATGCTGCTTATAACGTTTCCACAAATCTAGGAAAAATTCTTGATAAACTTCTCCAGAATACTTGCCATCAACCAGCGCTTCAGTCGCATAAATTGGGCGCCAAAAATCCATTAAATCCTGCGACTTATACTGATTATCAGTTTCCAAACTCACAATTTGCGGATTTTCAGAGACAATCATTGCCACTGCACCTCCACCTTGTGTCACTTCTCCACCTGAATGCAAACCATACCGAGCAATGTCAGATGCAAGAACTAGGACCTTTTTGCCAGGATGCGTTGCCACATAGTCACGAGCTTGCATGAGGCCATACGTTCCTGCATAGCAAGCCTGCTTTAGTTCAATCGTCCGCGCATATTCGTTTAGTCCGAGCAACCGTTGCAAGTAAACCGCACTCGACTTAGAATTATCAATTCCTGATTCGGTCGCAAACAAAATGGTATCGATTGATTCACGATCTTCTGGTGTCAAAATTTGATCCGCCGCATTAGCTGCCATTGTCACAACGTCTTGTGTAGGAGGAATCACAGCTTGCTCGGTTTGCCCAATGCCCACCAAGTATTTACCCGGCTCCTCACCACGTGCATTTGCCAAATCCACCATATCAATAAAAAGATGTGGTGAAAAGAAACTCATCCGATCAATTCCAATTGTAGTCATATTTTGCCCCTTCAATCAATTAATACGTTTTGCAATGCGCTTAACAATCGCCCGTGCCGTTTCAATTTTGCTCATCAACTCAAGTGGCTCGGCATTTCCATCAGGTGTCAAGATTGTCACCTGATTCGTATCACCTGCAAAGCCAGCACCATTTTTGGTCACATCATTGGCAATCAACATGTCAGCATGTTTGCGTTTCAACTTATCAGCCGCATGTTGCAACAAATCTTGCGTTTCAGCAGCAAATGCAACAACAAACTGATTCTGCTTTTGCTCACCCAACGTTGCAACAATATCCACATTCTCCGTAAACTCAAGCTTCAAATGTTCGTGATTTTGTTTTTTGATTTTATTTTGTGCCACGGTCTCTGGGCGGTAATCAGCCACAGCAGCAGCCATCACAAGCCCATCAACATTTGGGAAACGTTGTTCAAGCTCCGTAAACATTTCCTGCGCCGTTTGCACCTGAACTAACTCCGCTCCAAATGGTAACGCTAACTCAACAGTCGAAACGAGTGTCACATGCGCACCGGCTTCTAGTAATGCTTGTGCTAAGGCATAGCCCATTTTACCAGACGAATGATTGCCAATAAATCGAACGGGATCGATCGCCTCTTTCGTTCCGCCAGCAGTCACTAGAAAATTCTTACCTGCTAGGTTTGTCGGCTGTAATTGTCTTAACCGCATTTCAGCTTGATGCAAAAGATCATCCGGCTCTGGCAACCGTCCTGCTCCAGTGTAACCTTCAGCTAACATACCGTTTGCAGGTTCGATGATGATTACTCCATCTTGGCGTAACAAAGCTAAATTCCGTTGAGTGGCTGGGTTTTGGTACATGTTTGAATTCATTGCTGGTGCGACAATCAGCGGCGTGCTACGAGCTTGAATCAGCGTAGATGCGGCATCGTCAGCAATGCCTTGGGAGATTTTGGCAATCATGTTAGCAGTTGCTGGCACGACAAATAAATAATCAGCCCAGTCTGCCAAATGAATGTGAGCAATTTCATCCTCATTTTCTTGTGCAAACAAATCCGTCAAGACTGGTTGCTTCGTTAATGTCGAAAAAGTTTTTGGTGTTACAAACTCAGTTGCAGCCTTAGTCATCACGACCTTGACCACAGCTCCTTCTTTCATCAATAACCGCGCAAAAATTGCCGCTTTATAGGCCGCAATCCCACCTGTCACAATCAGCACTACTTTTTTATCGTTAAACATTTGACACTTCCTCCGCCCATTTTTAACATTAATTTTACCAAAAGGGTTGCACTTATAAATCGTATCTGATATATTAATATTTGTTGTTTTAGTTAAATTTATTTCAACAAATCATGGCCCATTGGTCAAGCGGTTAAGACTCCGGTTTTTCACACCGGCATCCAGGGTTCAACTCCCTGATGGGCTATCGTTCATAATTAAGTCATCCTTCGTTGGGTGGCTTTTTTTATGTTAAAACACTTTGAATTAAATGACCTGAGCATTCTAAACCACGCGACAATTCTTATTATTGCGAACTATTAAAGCGTAATGGCTTCGATGCCTTGATTACCAAAAATCTTAACAGTCGGAAAGGTAATTGCAAGAATCGCGAAATTATCACGACCACGTCCAACACGTTCTTCCCATTCTGGAATTTGCGCCTCAATCAAGTGCATCACGTCGTTAATTTTCATATCCGTCAATTCAACCGTGGCAGTATTCGAGGTTACTACTCCTTGGTCTTCAAGCGTCGGCTCAGTTGCAAATGCCACATACGGATTGGCTTCAATCTCTAATAATTTCTGGGCATTGGCCGGCGTCGTCACATAAATCGTGTCCGTAAATTTTCGGGGCACAATATAATACATGTCACGATTACTTGGTCGATTTTGAAATGATGTTGCCAAACTCAAAATGTGCGATCCTCGTAAATATTTTTCAAGTAATTGCAATGGTTCAAGCGGGGTTTCACTCATTAGTTTGCTCCTCTTTTTAGTTGTCAGTTATGAAATACTTTCGTCATTTTTCACTTCAATTCCGCATACGTGGCACCTTGATCTGGACCCGTGAAATTAAAGCTAGCTACTGAGCGATGCGAACGCAGATATTCAAGCACGCCTTTGCGAATCGCACCAGTTCCTTTTCCATGAATAATCTCAACACTCGGAAAATTATTCAACAGCGCTGAATCAATGAAACGATCTAATTTGGCCATGGCTGGTTCATAGCGCTCGCCACGTAAATCAAGGGTGGCTGAAGCATGGGTGCGGTCAATGGCTTTAGAAGTATTCACGCCAGCCTTTTTAACCACCTTCTTGGCAGTCTTTGGTTGATTTTGGACCGTCTGCTTTTCAATTTCAGGCCCTTCCATGACCATCTTTAAAATCCCCATCTGAAGTTCATACTTGCCATCTTTAAGCTTACGAGTAACTGTTCCTTGTTGTCCATACTCGCGAACCAGCACAGTATCGCCAACTTCGATTTCAGTGTTCTTAGCGGCCTTTGCTTTCCGTAGTATCCGATTATTTTCAACAGAAGGCTCCTGGCGCAATGAATTCAAAGCACCCTTCGCATCAATAATCTGATTCTCTTTGACATTTGCACCGGCTAATTGAAGTTTACGCAAATCAGCAATAATCTTATCAGCTTGTTTTCTAGAATCTGCCACAATATGATTGGCTTCATTCTTTGCATTCTCAACTAACTTGGCTTGCTCCGTCTCGAGCTTATCCAACTTGGTATCATATTCTATCTTGACTTGTTTATTTTCCAGAACCTGTTGTGCTAATTCAACTTGTTGCTCCAAGACAGCATTGCGCCGCTCAACCAAATCTTGAATCATCTCATTTAACTCTTGCGAATCATTTGACGTCAAAGAACTAGCTTGCTCAATAATTGTGTCCGGTAACCCGAGACGCTTTGAAATTTCTAAGGCATTTGAACGGCCAGGAATCCCCAGCATAAATTGATAAGTTGGCCGCAGCGTTTCAACATCAAATTCCATCGAAGCATTAATCGTATCAACGCGATTATAACCATACACCTTCAGTTCAGGATAATGCGTAGTGGCGACGGTGTACGCACCAACAGCTCCAACAGCGTCCAAAATTGCCATAGCCAGAGCCGCACCTTCTTGCGGGTCAGTTCCAGCACCGAGTTCGTCAAACAGAACTAATGACTGTGGCGTGATTTGCTTTAAAATATCGACAATGTTGACCATGTGCGAGCTAAATGTCGACAGCGATTGTTCGATTGACTGCTCATCCCCAATGTCAGCAAAAACATTATCGAATAAGCCCACCGTCGAATATTCAGCAGCCGGAATGAAGAGCCCGGACTGCGCCATTAACTGTAACAAGCCCAACGTTTTTAAGGTAATCGTCTTTCCACCTGTATTGGGCCCCGTCACGATAATTGCCGAATAATCCTCACCAATAATAATGTCGTTGGCAACAGCCGTGGTCTGGTCTAACAATGGATGCCGTGATTTTAGCAAACGAACGTGATTTTCAGCGCTATACTCTGGCTCGATAGCCTTAATCGCTACAGCATAACGTGCTTTAGCATTGACAAAATCAAGATGCCCCAAGATTTCAGCATTTTGCAATACTTCAGCAGTATGTGGGCGAATCATATCTGATAGCTCGCCTAAAATTCGTTCTTCTTCGTGGCGTTCTTTCAGTTGATTTTCGCGCAAACGATTGTTCATATCAACGACTTCTGCCGGCTCAATGTAAAGCGTCTGACCGGTTTGGCTCTGATCATGCACAACGCCACCAAACTTACTACGGTACTCGACTTTAACTGGTACGACATACCTCTCATTGCGAATCGTGACAATCGGCTCTGAAAGATATTGGGCAGCCTTACCACGAGTATAATCCTGCATCTTTTGGCGAATCGCACTCTCGGTTCCGATAATTGCTTGGCGAATCCGGTGCAATTCTGGTGAGGCTTCATCCGTCACCCGTCCATCACCATCAATCGCACTGTTTAACCGCCTTGTTAATTCTGGCAATGCTAATAATTGATCAACAGCCGGCATCAGTGCAGGCAAATCTTCGCCCTTGTCTGCCACAAAGTTCACGAAAAAAGCTTGCATTTGTCCGGTCGTAAATAGTACTCGACCAACCTGTGCCAATTCCGTTCCATTCAAGTTTGCATCAATATTTAAACGTTGCAAATGAGGCTTGATATTTGCCAAGCGCGGAATAACTAACCCAGCCGTCAAACGAATAATGCGCATTGCATCTGCGGTTTCGGCAATCCATTGTTGCATCGTCTTGGCATCAGTCGTCGGCAAAAGCTCTGCTAATTCTCGTTCACCAGCAGCAGTCATTAAATATGGAGCCATTTGTGCTTTGACGGCATCATATTCTAACGTCCCTAAAACCTTTTGATTCATCTAATTGCACCCTCTTCCTTACACTAACAAGAACCATTGATAAATTTTATCTGACAACAATGGCGTTTTGGTCATCACGAATTGCGCAACTGGCGAATTAGTAATTTGATCATGGAACCATGGTAAATTCCAAGTTCCCACGACTTGGAGAACAAAAAAGATTCCAATGTAAATCACCAAAATATTTAACGCCATGCCTAGCAACCGATTAAGGCCACCCAACAAAGGGATTTTGTTAATAAACTTTAACCCACGTTGAACCAAGCTAACTATGATCATTCCCACGATTGAAATAATGGCAAATCCTAATCCAGAAAACAAAAAGTCTGGTGCCTTATCAGCAAGTTCTGTCGCAACAGGGGTCGCCCATTTGGCATTCACAACACCTGTAAAGAGTTGGTGTATAGCATTCCCGACGTTGTGCGCCAATAAAACAGCTAGTGCCCAAACCAAAATCCGTCCTGCTGATAATGCTAATGTCCGGGCCAATCCATAACGATGTCCTTTAACCGCGGCCAACACGAGGGCTGCAATAATAATAATTGAAATAATCACTGTCTTACTTGTCTCTTTCTACTTGCATCTTTAATTGATCTGAAAATGCGTTAATTGCTAATAAAGCCATTGCGTCAATCTCACTTAAATCAGGACTTTGCGCTTTTAACTCGTTTAATTGTTGATTCAACATTTCAAAAACCGCTTCCATGTGCGTCTGGTTTTCGCTAGTTGTGATGACATATTCTTTTCCTTGAATTGTTCCGTTAAACCGATTGATTTTAGCCATCTCTAGGACCTCATTTTATTTTACTGTAACGTTTTATGCCAGGCGGGAAACGCTTTGGTGAAGTGAATCAGCTTCGCTAAAGATTCTTTACGTTCGGATTGCCCTGCACGATTCATGCCGAATGGCAAAATAATTTGCCAATTCCACGGCGCTAAAGCACGCGTGAAAAGTTTCGGCTAGATTCGGCAGGAACTATAATCCGACGACAGAATCACTATGCTGATTCACTTCAAGTACAATATTTCATACCTAGCAATTCTACACTGTACCTATTTTACCATATTGAAAAAGGAGCAACCGCACAGAAAGTCATGGTTTGCTCCTAATCTATTTTTACACTTAATAATTCTTAAATGGCTTTAATCCAAATTTTCATCAGCAGCTTCGGTACCGTCCATCATCCGAGCCTCAATCCATTCCCAAACAATGTCTTTACCGTACTTAGTTTCAGCAGAAAAGATTTCAAAATCAGAAACTTGATCACTAAATTGTAGCGCCTTTTTAATAGCACGTTCTGCTTTGTTCCAACGTCCACGCGCAATCTTATCAGCTTTTGTTGCTACCACGAGAACCGGCAAACCACCCATTTCTTCTGAGGTGAGCCAATTATACATCTCAATATCTTCTTTTGAAGGTTCATGCCGTGCATCAACTAATTGAACCACGCCACGCAACTCTTGCCGCTTTTCGAGATATTCGCCAATCATGACTTGAAATTTTTCACGAGCAGTCTTTGACACCTTGGCGTACCCATATCCTGGGACGTCCACAAAAAAGACTTGATTTTCAACCTTGTAGAAATTAAGGGTTTGCGTTTTCCCTGGCTGGGATGAAGTGCGAGCAAACGCCTTTCGATTGATTAGAGTGTTAGTCAGCGAAGACTTTCCAACATTTGAACGGCCGACCAACGCAATTTCTGGCAACCCGTCACTCGGATATTGACTGGGTTGAACGGCTGACATTACCATTTCAACATTATGGACTTCCATGTGCTTCCACCTCTTTTTTAATCGTGCTTATTTTAAAATCACTTTTGGTTCCATGTGCTTTACAACACTATTCTTTGTAATCACGACCTCGGCAACATCATTACGGCTTGGAATATCAAACATCACGTCACGCATCACTTCTTCAATGATTGAACGCAAGCCACGTGCGCCAGTCTCTCGTTCAATTGCCAAATGCGCCATAGCTTTTAGCGCAGCCGGCTCAAACTTCAACTTCACATTGTCGAGCCCCAGCAAAATCTCATATTGCTTCGTTAGAGCGTTTTTAGGCTTAGTCAAGATGTGAACTAGATCATCCTCTGAAAGTTCCTCTAAGGCCGTTAAAATTGGCAACCGGCCGATAAATTCTGGAATCAAGCCAAAGGTCATCAGATCTTCAGTCACAATTTGTTGCATCATCGTCTTGTCAGCTTGCGCATTTTTATCAGTTGAATCAGTTCCAAAGCCAATTGTCTTAGCTCCCAAACGTTCTTTCACGATACTTTCAATGCCAGCAAAAGCTCCACCAACGATAAACAAGATATTGGTTGTGTCGATTTGAATAAATTCTTGGTTCGGGTGCTTCCGTCCACCTTGGGGCGGCACATTTGCAATCGTTCCTTCAATCATCTTGAGCAGCGCTTGTTGCACACCTTCACCGGAAACATCTCGCGTAATTGAAACATTTTCAGACTTTTTAGCAATCTTGTCAATCTCGTCGATATAAATAATTCCCATTTCAGCACGTTCGACATCAAAATCAGATGCTTGTAGTAACTTCAAAAGAATATTTTCAACGTCTTCTCCGACATAACCAGCTTCTGTCAAAGTTGTCGCATCAGCAATCGCAAACGGAACGTTCAACATCTTTGCTAATGATTGTGCAATGTATGTCTTACCTGATCCAGTTGGCCCAACCATCGCAATGTTAGACTTTTGCAATTCAACTTCTGAATCATCCGTCGTTCCATCCAAAATTGCATTAACCCGCTTGTAATGGTTATAAACGGCAACTGCAAGGGTTCGCTTAGCATCATCTTGACCAATGACGTATTCATCAAGGTTTTTAACAATCTCATGTGGCGTCATCAATGTCACAATTTGGTCTTGTGCATCTTGGCGCAAGTCTTCTTCAATAATCTGTTGTGCTAACGCGACACATTCATTACAAATGAATACGCCGGGCCCAGCAACTAGTTTTTTCACTTCAGTTGATGATTTCCCGCAAAACGAACAATATGCCGGTCCATTGGTATTATCAGTTGTGTTAAACATAGACAACTTCTCCCGTTCCCAATTAATGTATTAATACTATTGTACCAAACAAGACAAGTCCTTGCTCAAACTTAATAAAAAACACCAAAAAGTATGGTGCTTTTGATTTTTACCATTAACTTTTGATTAATAGTTGTAAATTGGTGTGTAGTCGACACATCCTGCTTTTTTTAAGCTCGTTGGACGTAACATAAATGAATTCTCTTCATTATAGTATTTTTGAATTGGGTCGCGGACATTATTCCAGCACCAATCTTCGTTAAATGCTTTAACCTTATCAATATCGTGTCCCTGTGCATTGACAAGATAAATATAGGCAGTAAACGTTGGTGCTTTAGCAAAGCCTCCCTCTTTAGATGCATTTTCAACCTGGCCGCCATATAACAGACCATCTCCTGTAATTCCTGCATGTGCTAATTCAGAGTAAATATTTTTGTCAACCTTTGAGGTATTAATCAACCTTTTAATTTCTTCTCGTGAAAGAGCATTGCGGATTGCTTGATAGTTTTCTTCGCTCGTTCGACAACCGCTTCCTTTTGCATACCATTTATCAAAATTACCCTTCATCATCCAAAGCCATTCACCATCCATTTTTGTGTTGGCACATGCATCAAACGCAAAACTCCAATTTGGTCGTGATAATGGGCTTCTATCAATATACTTTTGGATCCGATACGCATAAACACAGCCTTTATCAAAATTGATCATCTCCGCATTTAAATTAGCATGTCCGCAATCATATTTCAAATCAATATTTGGATCTTCTTCCTCAGAACCATAGTGTTTAGCAAATTGCTTCTTGCTCTTCAAAAGATCAATGATTGCACCTGGTCCGTTTGAACTCGTCACACTACTAACTCCATTAGCAGTTGCACCATCATAATCACCTAATATTTTTTTATCAAAGGCAATATTCTTTGTAAATCCACTTCTCTTTTCTTCCAATTCATTCAATGCCTTTTTTAAGTTTTTACGATCATCTTCTGTTAGATTATCATAACGTTCATTTTTTGGATTAGTTAGAACATCATTAATTTTTGCCACTTCATCATTCAAGCTGATTAACTGTTCCGCATTATCCCACTGGTCATAATTAACAGCAAAAACAATTGGTAAATAATAGTATAGGTACATGTTTTTGACATCATGATTAAAGTTTTGACGATCCGCAAATGTCGAAGAATTATAATTATATTTCAAACTTGAATAAGTTGCATATAATTTAAAAATATCTAAATTTTCTGAATTCATATCACCATTAACATACTTATCAAATTTTTCAAAAGCTGCGAGGACACTAAAATTTTTATCATGCTTAGCTCCGGATAAATCTTCACCAGAAGTTGCAAAAACTCCACGCGCTGCATCTCTTAAATCCTTTTTTTGATTGGTGCTTAGTTCATGGTACCACCATCCCTGATTAAAGATTCCAGTATCTTTAATTTGGGTCATTAACTCTCCGATCGGTACATTATTATTAATATTACTCAATTCAGAATTAGCATTTTGGGTGAAATCATCAAGTAGCTTTTTATAACTGTATCTTGCTGAATCGAACGCTCCTCGATCAAAGCCATCTCTAATATCCTGAGATAATCTAGAAATTTGAGTTTTAATCTCAGCAAACTGTTGCATATACGCATCAGGCTTTGAACCTTGAATTGCCTTTACGATTAATTCCAATGTATCACCAAACGCTCCTCCTAAAATTAGCAATTTGGCACAACCAACCGCTGCACCCTTAACTGTTCCAGATGCTTTCCAACCTTCTTTAACGGAATCTGCAAGTGCCAAAAAGCCTGTAGAGGCAGCATCTTTACCAATTGCTAAGCCATCTTTATTCCATGTAATTTGATTCGCCATTGGAATAGTGCTACCACTACTATTTTTTTGATAAACCACCCCAGGAACATATTCGTCGGTAAGAGTGAGTTTGACATTTTCTCCATCTGTTACTACAGTCTTAGGACGGTCTCTTTGCGCGATTAATCCATTGATTTCATCACTAAGTCGTCTATATTCATCATAATTATGTAAATTAATCGCCCTTACCATAGCGTTGTCTAATTCAGCAATCTTAGCGTTAATCTCTTCAGCATTTTTAGCAATATCAATTGAAGTTGACGTTATTTTAATATCTTCTCCAGGAATCGTCACAGTTCCAGTATTGGCTCGGTCAACATTTTGATCTGGAGTAACAGTAAAATCAATTGTCACATCCTGATCATCATTATCAAGCTTGATGGTAGTAGCAATAATATTTTTAAAATTTTTCCCAAAACCAATATCATTGCTCTTGCTTGGCAAGCTTGTGGCAAATTTCCCACCTGCAATATGTAATTCTAATTTATATTTTGGAGTTATTGATTTAGGTGTCAACAACTGAAAACTTTTTTGTTCAATTCTGACGTCTGCTGAAACATTTTGACCAATCCCAATTGCAACAAAAACCACCAGTAACCCTAAAAACCATTTGATTTGCTTCATTTTAATATTCTCCTATTTTGTCATTAGCGTTTACCGATTAATCACGTTTATATCAGTAATAGCTCTTAATTATAAGTATAAATTTCCTTTGTAACTGTTTAATAGATTTAATGTGAATTTATTGTAAATATTCCCATTTTATTAATTTATTTCTACAATAAAAAAAGGCTGAGACCATAATTTTGTCCCAACCAATAATTAATCTTTAAATTAAGCTTCAACTGCTGAATCAACAATCAATTCAACAACTTGCTTGATAGCGATGTCGTGAGCCAACATGTCTTCTGACAATGCGTTGCGTACTCCATCTTCATCCATTCCGTATTCATCAGCTAAAGTCTTAACCTCGGCATCAATTTCGGCTTGGGCTGGCTTGATTCCTTCAGCCTTAACAATTGCTTCCAATACCAAATTAGTCTTGACACGCTTTTGCGCACCTTCTTCATATTGGTGGTGAATATCTTCAGTTGTTTGACCAGTAATTTGTGAGTACATTTCTGGAGAAACACCTTGATTTTGCATTGAAGCAAAGAATGAGTTCATTTGACGGTGAACATCTTCTTCGATCATAGCGTTTGGAATTTCATCTCCAACAACCTTAGCGTTATCAACAGCGGCTGACACAGCTTCGTCTTCCTTTGCTTCCTTGGCTTGTTCGGCCTTGTCAGCATTCAAACGATCCTTTGTCTTGGCCTTCAATTCGTCCAAGCTAGCAACTTCTTCGTCAACATCCTTGGCGAATTCATCATCAAGTTCTGGAACTTCCTTGACCTTAACTTCATGGATTATTGTCTCAAACAAAGCTTCTTTACCAGCCAAATCTGATGCTTGGTAATCTTCTGGGAAAGTTACCTTAACATCAACAGATTCTTCAGCCTTGTGTCCAACCAACTGTTCTTCAAATCCAGGAATAAATTGTCCTGAACCAAGCTCAAGACTGAAGTTTTCACCCTTGCCACCTTCGAAGTGATCACCATCAATTGAACCATCAAAGTCAATCACAACAGTATCGCCATTGGCTGCTGCTTGATCTTCAACCAATACCAATTCGGCTTGTCCTTGACGCAAAGTTTCGATTTCAGCATCAACATCAGCATCTGATACTTCAGTTTCTTGCTTGGCAACCTTAACGCCCTTGTACTCACCTAATTCGATTTCAGGAGCAACTTCAACTTCAGCCGTAATGACCCAAGGTTGTCCCTTTTCCAATGATTCAACACCGATTTGTGGTTGGTTCACTGGTGTAATCGCAGTAGCTTCAATTGCAGCTGGGTAAGCCTCTTGCAATGCAAAGTTCAAAGCATCTTCGTACAATGATTCTTCACCAAATCGTGAAATAAACATTTGCTTAGGCATCTTTCCTTTACGGAAGCCAGGAACATTCAAAGTCCCCTTCACCTTGTTGAACGCAGCGTCAATTGCTGCTGCATGGGCTTCAACTGGGATTTCGAACTTCAAAGTTCCCTTATTGCCGTCACCGCGTGTAAATTCTGCATTATTTGCAACCATTATAAATTTCCTCCAAAACAAATCAACTTAATCAAAATTAAGTCGATCAGTTAAATTTCTATTAACATACCTTACTAGTTTACCCTACTTTGACCACTTTGAAAAGACGAACGGTCCGTTAATTTTGACAAATTGTCAGTTCATCGCAATTGTGCTTGTTTTCATCTTAACCAAGGAAGTGTCGCAACTGTGCTTGACGTTCTATCATCGCCGTCAAAGCTACTGGTGCGCCTTCTAAGTCGTCAACCAACTGATCAGCTAACTCTGCATGTTGACGCTCTTCTTTTGTCTGTGGGCCAATTGTAAGGTTAAAGATTTCAGCCAAAATTTCAATATCTTCTCGAACTTTGCCCCAGGCAGCATTTTGCGCTTCAAGTTTGGCCAATGCATTTAAGCTAATGAACTGCGCTAGCTCCGTAAAGTCACGTTCCATGTTTGGATAACTTTGAACAAGTGTTGCCAATTCTGCATGAGTGAGGCTCTTCAAGGAACGACCAAATCCGATAAATTCAGGTGGAACTCCGATTGAATAAAATGCCCCAGTAAACGTGATTGCGCGAGGCAAAGCGATTCCATCTACTTCACGCGAATAACCAAGCACCCCAACGTGCTGACGTCGATCCCGTCGCTTTGGGAACGCCTTAAAGACCGGTTGCATGTCCATCACTAATTCATCCAACGTGGTCCGATAAATTTCAGCTGACTTTTCAGCAATCGTAACCAATGTTTCTTTCGCTTCTGAAGTAAACGTAATTGGCTCAGCTTCTGGTAATACGTCATTCAACTTAGCAATTGCATCCCGAACTTCCTCAAGTGGGAAATCATAACGGAAAGCCGATTGAACAGTCACTGTGCGAACTCCACTAAACTCTTGGGCGAAACGTTCAATCCGACGCGGCGACAATCCACCACGGAAAATTGCTGACCCCATTCCTACAATTGGGAAGATTGGCATTTTTTCAGCATCCGAAAATACATATAACCCTGCAATCGCCAATTTATTCCCGATAATTGAGCTCATAAATCCTGATGACAAGGCCGAATCAGACCCAGCCAAGAAAACACGCATGTATTCTGGTCGCACACCAAAATGCTTTTCATGCAAAGCGAGATAATCTTTTAGAATATCTGGAGCATGCAGTTGCGTATCAAAACCTTCAAACAACGGAATCATCTTGATATACGTTGAGTTTTTTCGATCTTCAGTAAAGACATTGGTTTTAAAGGAAGACAGACGTTCAAACAAACGTTGCATCTCGATAATTTGATCAGCACGTTCGGCCATTGGCAAAATCGCCTCAAACAAAGGCCGTTGCTTAAATCCCAAGTCATGTCCGAAATCTTCGGCTGACAAGAAGGCCGTCATTGCTTGCATCAAGTTATAGCCGGTCTCCTCCCAAATATTTGGAAAACGGAACGTGATAAATTCATCGCTTCCTAGTGCATGTTCTTTAAAATAATCATACTCACTTGAAAACAGCCGATCAATGACAGCGGCGTCCGCGTGCTTTCCTTCCCAATCCCACATGTACTCGTCAACGTTGAGAACTGAAAAATTTTGAAAAGCCTCATAAGTTTCACTATATGCTGAAATAAACGGGCTATTAGTATTATCCCAAAATGCTGCATTGGCGTTATCAGGGTGTTGTGTTCCCATTGTGACTGGAATTTTGCGCTCCATTTTTTAATACCTCTCGCTAAGTTCAGTTTCAATCTCTATTTATTTAGTATCCCATACATTCTCTTTTTTTTACAGTTCAATGTAAGCTTTTTGTACAAGAAATTTGATATTCACCACTAAATAATGCGCTATAACCGTACAAAAAAGGTTCTATAATATTTGGGACTGATGAATAACATTTGTTTGTTATTCATTGGTTCCATTTTTGTTTTTGATTAGCCAAATGGCTAATCTATAATTGTTTAAGTCAACGTCAATGAT
>JAITPD010000055.1 GCA_031289615.1 Lactobacillaceae bacterium
TTTTTCGCGAAAAATTACGAAAGAAAAGCAACAGAACTTTTAAATTCCGCTGCTTGATCTTGAATGGTTAATTTACTTGATTTTTTGTTCATCAGTCCTATTTGACGTAGAACCAAAAAAGCTACCGGAAAAATTTCCGATAGCTTTATTTTTTGGATTGAATTAAATCAACAAAAGTTTAACCTTAACGGATTAAACCAATGGTGACCACTTCCAGTCAGTGAACTCTTCGATATCGCGTCCTTCGTTACGAGTAACGTCGAAGTGCTTTGCCAAGATGGCATCCATGTCCTTGAAGAATTCAACAGCCTTAGCTTCATCAACTACACCGTTGTCTAACAATGCTGAAACGGCATCCTTAGCTTGGTTGAAACGATCCAAGTGTGAGTAAACACGCATGTCGTAAGTTGTAGTGATGTCACCATCTTCACGGTATCCATGAACATGCAATCCAAGGTGTGCACGCTCGTAGAAGAATGATTCGATCAAGTCTTCATAACCGTGGAATCCAAAGACAACAGGTGTTCCTGACTCACCGAAGAACTTAGTAAATTCTTCGTCAGTCAATGAACGTTCTGCGTTCATAGGTCCGTTCTTCTTTTGCAAACGCATTAATTCAACCACGTTCACGTAACGCATTGCTACGTCAGGGAATGCATGGTTCACGATGTTCAAAGCAGCCAAAGTTTCGATTGTTGGCTCAACACCAGCAGATGCGAAGACGATGTCAGCCTTACCTTCTGGTGCAGTAGATGCCCAGTCGATAACCTTCAATCCCTTAGTAGCCAATTCTGCAGCTTCTTCAGTTGAGAACCATTGTTGACGAGGTTGCTTTGATGCAACAATGTGGTTCACCTTGTGGCGTTCAGTGAAGGCACGTCCGAAGACAGCCAACAACGAGTTACCATCAGCTGGCAAGTATTGACGGATAAAGTCTGACTTCTTTTCGGCCAAGTGAGTCAACATACCAGGATCTTGGTGTGTGTAACCGTTGTGGTCTTGTTGGAAGACAGTTGAAGTTGAAATCAAGTTCAATGATGGGTAATCATTACGCCATGCTTGTTCTGAGGCGTGACGCAACCACTTGAAGTGTTGAGTAATCATTGAGTCAACTACGCGCAAGAATGATTCGTATGATGCGAAGATTCCGACACGACCAGTCAAAGTGTAGGCTTCAAGCCAACCTTCTGCTTGGTGCTCTGAAAGTTGTGAATCAATGATCCGACCTTCTGGAGCTTGGTATTGGTCAAATGGTTCCTTAACTTGTTCCATCCATTGACGGTTGGTTACGTTAAACATGTCCCATAGACGGTTTGACATAGTTTCGTCAGGTCCAAAGACACGGAATGTCGTTGGGTTCAACTTTGAAACTTCAGCAAAGTAAGCTGACAAAACGTTCATGTCCATGTTACGGTTTCCGTCTGCCAATTCAGTACCGCGGTTAGCAGCAGTGATTTCGTTAGTGTATTGCTTCCAATCTGGCAAAGTCAAATCAGTAGCCTTTTCACCACGGGCACGTCCACCGTTTGTAACAGGGTTAGCAGCCATACGCTTGTCACCCTTTGGATGCATTTCAGCCAATTCAGGCTTCAAAGTTCCATCAGCGTTAAACAATTCTGTTGGCTTGTATGAGTTCAACCACTCTTCAAACTTAGGCAAAGTTGCAAGCTTGTTTTGTGATAGAGGCAATGGAACTTGGTGCGCACGGAATGAACCTTCAATAGGTGCTCCAGACTCGTCATGAGTTGGTCCACCCCATCCCTTAGGCAAACGAGCGATGATAACTGGCCATGCAGCAACAGTTCCATCTTCGTACTTTCCGTTTTCACGGGCGTCCTTTTGGATAGCTTGAATGTCTTCGATCGCTTGGTCAAGAACTTTAGCTGACAATTCGTGATATGCAGTGTAATCATGGATGTCGTCGTTTTCAATGAAACGAGGTGAGTATCCAAGACCTTCGAAGAACTTAGTGATTTCTTCGTCTGACATACGTGAGAACAAAGTTGGGTTTGAAATCTTAAATCCGTTCAAATCCAAGATAGGCAAAACTGCACCGTCGTTCTTAGGGTTAATGAACTTAATTGAGTGCCAAGCAGTCATTGCTGGCCCAGTTTCAACTTCACCGTCACCGATAACTGTAAATGCGATTTGGTCAGGATTGTCCAAGATTGCACCAGTTGCGTGTGACAATGAGTATCCAAGTTCTCCACCTTCGTGAAGTGATCCTGGAGTTTGCGCAGTCATGTGAGATCCAATTCCACCAGGGAATGAGAACTTCTTAAACAACTTTGCCATACCCTCAACATCTTGAGTGATTTCAGGGTAATTTTCAGTATATGAACCGTCCAAGTATGAGTTAGTAACCATGACTTGTCCACCGTGACCAGGGCCACCGATGTAGAACATGTTCAAACCATACTTGTTGATCAAGCGGTTAGCGTGAGCATACAAGAACGTTTGTCCTGAGATGGTTCCCCAGTGTCCGATTGGCTTAACCTTAACGTCGTCTGCAACGATTGGTGTACCTGTAACTGAGAACAATGGGTTGCTCTTCAAAAAGATCATACCTGCTGAAAGGTAGTTGGTAGCACGCCACCAAGCATCAACCTTCGCAAGGTATTCCTTTGAATCAAAATCTACTGCCATTTTGATTAAATCTCCTTTATAGTTGTGAGAATTATATTTAGAAACTTAGGGACAATCCCCTAAGAACAGTTCAATAATAACAGATTTTCAAACACAATTCAATAAAAAACGTTAAATTGGACCGTTCCAATTTAGAAAAGTTTAAGGTTCATTTTTACAAACAAAGTAAAAAGGCCTTTCTGGGCCCTTTTTGAGTGAATAAAGATATTGCATTTGAGTGCTCAGCTTCGCTAAAGATTCTTTACGTTCGGACGGGCCTACACGAATCTGTATGAAAGGCGAAATAATTCGCCAATTCCACTAACTGTTGGGCCTGGTATTAGTGTTATGGTTTATCCAGATTCGGCAGGCACTATCATCCGACGACAGAATCGCTTCGCTGATCAACCAAAGGCAATATCACAAAACTAGCACACGGCCAAATGATCTTCCGTTTGTTTATTCGCCATCCATCGAAACAAACGAATTGTAATGCATATATTGATAATGAACCCGCATCGTTCCATATTCAAACGGCGTCCCATCGTCCAAGAAATAAATTCCGGACATCACTCCAACTGGTTCGTTCTCATTTAAATCAAGCATCTGTTGATCGTGTTCATTTGAGGGCTCAACCGTGACAGTCACAAACGACTTAGTAACCGCCTTATTCGTCGCAGTTTCCGCATAATGAAACATTGAATACTTAAAGTCTTCTTCTGTGGCAACCGGCAAAAGTTTCACTGGAATCAACGCATTTTCAATCATAAAATACTTGTTGTCCAATGTTCTCAAGCGTTGAACGTTCCACACTTCTTCGCCCGGAATCAAGAACAGAGCCAAACGAGTTTCTTCATCAGCCTCTTCTTTTTTAGCCGAAAGCAAATGAATCGCCGGCGTTTCACCGTTATGCCGAAATGAATCAGACACTCCCAAATTTGTACCCATTGAGCGAAACAACGACTTGTTCTTTAAATAAAGTGGATTGACAAATGTCCCAGCCCCACGCTTTTTAAAGATGATACCCTGCCCAACCAGCCCACTAACCGCACGCTTAATCGAACTTCTCGACACATCATATTCGAGCGCCAAAGAACGTTCATCTGGTAATTTCAATGTTTTAAATTCATCCGCATCGATCCGTTTTTGCAAATCAATCATCACACGGGTGTAAATCGCACCTTCAGCCATTATTCCATCCCTTCAAAAAATCCTTGTGTTTATTTTAACATAAAATTGGTCCAACCAAATAACTCTGGTCGGACCAATTTGGAATTATATTTTTCATCTAAGAATCGCGACAATGAGCCTTATCAAGATGCCCAGACCTAAGAGTATTCCGAAAAAGATTAATTCAGGAATCAGTATAAATTGTTCGATATTAGAGATCTGTACATGCAAAATAATTATAAATATACTGCTAATTGTAAGAAACAACAAATATACTAGAATTCCACTCTGTGCTCCTTGCCAATCTGCCGAGCTTAAATCAATTCCAAAAAGCAAGGTTAAAAATAAATATGCCCAAATCAAAGCCAGCCACCATGGACTAGGAAGATGGAAATCGCCCTGCAATAATGTTGGCCATAAGAGCCAGGTCACTAGATACGCACTTGCCCCAATTCCAAAGATCGGAGCAATTCCGATGAAAAAATTCCCCATGCGTTGATAAAGGCTCTTTGGATTCCACGTATGCTGGACATAGCCTAAAGTTCCGTTTCCATCGGCGTGTTGCAACAACGATATTTTTTGAATTTTATGTCCAAATATAAGCGCAACTCCAGCATGCGAAAGTTCATGAATTATGATTCCCAGCCATGCTAAATAGACTTTTCCACCGAGCTTTGACGTTGTTTGACGCATAATCACTGAAATCAAATAGCTGCCAAGCACAGGGATAATAAAAAACGTCGCAATGATTGTCAGCCACACTGCGAACGCTGGGTATTGATACATGATTTTTTGAATAGCATGCATTTTGTCATAACCCACTTAATCTAGGTGCTTCGTTGCCACACCTTTGCTTATACCAAAATCCATCCGGCTACAGTTGCTAAAAGTACTAGCAAACCGAGAAGCCAAACCCACGGCCGTTTAATATCTTTTCCAACCACGATTAAAGAAACACTGACGAATATCCCAATTAAAGCCAAAACATCCTTAAACATCTCGATCATCCTCTTTCTAAATTCCTAATTTCCAGGCAAATAAATTGTTCCATCGACGGTTTCAAGTACGGTGGGAAATAATTCCTTCACCATCAGCTTGTCCTTCTCAACACTCAAATCAGTAGTGACCTCTGTTGTCTCAACTGGAACATATCCAAAGCGCTTCCAATATTTTGGAATGCCATGCGCCACAAACATCACGGCAGGTGTCGAAAGGGTCATTGCAACCTCTAGTTCAACTTGCAAACGCCACCCTAAGCCACGTCCGCGAAATTCGGGATGCACGACCAACGGACCAACCACCCCAACCAGCCATTCGCTATCTTGCCGTTCAGAAGACAAAACTGCTGGTAAAACCATTCCATAGCCGACAATCTTGCTGCCCAACTTCGCAATAATTTCGAGATTGGGGAAACTTTCATTAACCCTAGCACGCCCCTCATGCACCAACTGAACTTGTTGTGCTCCGTCGTTACCATTTTCCGTGAACCCATTTTGCACTAATTCATCAATCAAATCGTAATCCTTGGGTGTTGCAAAATGAAACTCCAGCTGGTTCAACGGATGAGTGTTGTTCATTTGACGCAATGGAAAGCGATCAAATACGTAGCCAAGTTCGCTGAGCATTCCTACCTTTTGCAAATCCGAAACCTGCATCTCAGTGGGCCGTTCTGGAACTTCTTCCAAAATCTGAAACATGCGATTCAAGTCAAACGCCGTCAATACCTTATAATCCGGCTGTCGATGTTCAAAAATATATTTCATTGGAACCTGATGCCCCAATAGTTCGGACAATTCAAGATAGCCAACAATTGCAACAGTAATCTCACCGTCATAAAAAACCGGGTCATCTTCAGCTCCAATTCGGTTAAATCCAAGCGTTTTTAATGACCTGTTTAGTTCTTCATTGTCATCAACCGCTTCTTGTGGGAGGGCAATTGGAAAAATAGTCGATCCTAAGTCATAGCCTGTGATGACTTCAATCGCTGCTGTACCGGTTAAAATCGGTGACAGATCCTGGAAGTTAAATCCGGCCATCACGGTTTCAAATTTGGTAAATTTTTCAATATCCATCAAGATGTCCCCCACCCGCATAATATCATTATTTAATTATACAATAACTTACGCGTTGTGCTAGTTGTGTAGTATTACACTTTGCTTGATCAGCTTCGCTAAAGATTCTTTACGTTCAGATTGGCCTTGCACGATTCATGGCGAATGGCAAAATAATTTGCCAATTTCACGGCGCTAAAGCCCGCGTGAAAAATTTCGCCTAGATTCGGCAAGGACTGGTCATCCGACGACAGAATCGCTCCGCTGATCAACCAAAGTTCAATATTTTAATAAACACCATTGCCCAAATT
Organism: Lactobacillaceae bacterium; assembly: GCA_031289615.1. Classification (GTDB taxonomy): domain Bacteria; phylum Bacillota; class Bacilli; order Lactobacillales; family Lactobacillaceae; genus Weissella. The sequence continues at coordinate 6,158 of JAITPD010000055.1, forward strand.
TATTCGTTCACAACCTTAGCAATCACATCGTCCGCCAACTGTTTGACGATTTTGCGGTGAAACTTGATCCACGCCGGAACTAGGAATGACACTGAAGCCATCCACGCCAACGGATTTGAGAAACTTGCTCCAAAGAAGCCGAGCCACACAACTAATGTGAACGCAGCGACCGAACGCATGACCATTTCGCCGATGCCAGCCATGGTTGGCGTTTTTGTATCACCCAAACCTTGAAGGGCGTACCGTAAGACAAATAAGACCGCCAAGATTGCATAGAATGGCCCGTTCGCCCAGAAATAAACTTGCGATAATTGCTTGACGACGTGAGCCTGACCACCAGCTTCATTCAAGAAGAGGTTGACCAGATAATGACCAAACGCGATTTCTAAAATCCCTAAGACAATTGCAGAACCAATGCTGATCTGCAAAACGCGCTTCATTCCAATAATGATGCGCCGGAATTCGCCAGCCCCATAATTTTGTGCGACATAGGTAGCCATCGTGACCCCAAACGACATCAAAACCAACACCAAAATCTGATCAACCTTTGAACCAGCCGTGTAGCCCGCCACAGAATCAGTTCCAAGTGAGTTAACTGCTGCTTGCAGAGTGATCGAACCAATTGCGATAATTGATTGCTGAAATCCCATTGGTAAGCCGGCTGATAAATGAGCACGAACCTCTCGCCGATCCCATTTTAAATCTGCTCGTGACAAATGTAGCGCCGGAACATAGCGATGAATATGCCACCAGCTCGTCAGCGTTGAAATCAAATAGGCCACAACCGTTGCAAATGCTGCTCCGGCCGTTCCCCAATGAAAGACAAGGATAAAGACTAATTCCAAGATGACGTTAATCACCATTCCTAAAATCAGATGGTACAGAGGCGCCCGAGAATTTCCCACAGCACGCATTGCATTGGCCAAAACATTATAGCCAACTTGTGAAACGATTCCGCCCCAAATGACCAGAATAAAAGCGTGTGCCATTTCAAAAATCGGTTTTGGAGTCTGCATCAAGATCAACAACGGACGCAACCCGATGACGCCGACTAGCGTTAGGAAAAATGTCACCACTACGGCTGCGACAATACTTTGACCGAATGAACGCTTAACGCCCTCCATGTCTTTGGCGCCATATCGTTGCGCTGTTAGAATCGACATTCCCGAAGTAAAACCACCGACAAAGCCAAGCGACAAGAACATAATGGCTCCGGTTGACCCGACAGCTGCAAGGGCCTTGACGCCCAACGTTTGCCCAACAATCAGTGTGTCGATAATGTTATACAAATTTTGAAAAAGATAGCCCACAATGATTGGCAGCGTGAACATTACAATTAATTTTGCGGGACTACCTTTGGTTAAATCTTGCATCGTTATTCATTCCTTTTAATTATTTTGGTGGTGACGAGTTGTTTGTTCAGCTACGCTAAAGATTCTTTACGTTTCGGATTTGCCCTGCACGATTCATGGCGAATGGCAAAATAATTTGCCAATTTCACGGCGCTAAAGCGCGCGTGAAAAGTTTCGCCTAGATTCGGCAAGGGCTGGTCATCCGACGACAGAATCGCTTCGCTGACCAGCGAACACCTTGGTCATTTTAGTGAAAGCGTGATGATTTGAGATAATGATAGTAGGTGAATAAGCGAGGTAGCGGTACCAATTCGACTCATTTTGCAAAAATGTGTAGTCGAATGGGACCGTGTCGCCACTTACTATCTTTATCGAAAAGTCAGCATGCTATGTTAAAAATGACCAATGTACTTTAACAATTCGTTCCCAATAAAGTATTTGTCATTTTCAAAAAAAGAGCCGTTAAGCTCTTCTTGCTAACCATTTTGCCTTACAGAGTAATGTGCATCTCTTCTAATTGCTTTTGTACTTCTGGATGCGCCATGAATTCATCATACGTCGTTTCAGCGCGATCAATTGATCCTTCATCTGAAACAATAACGATGTGGTCTGCAATCGTTTGTGCAAACGTGTGGTCATGTGATGTGAAAATCAAAGCACCTTGATAATCAACCAAACCATCATTCAAAGACGTGATTGATTCCAAATCCAAGTGGTTCGTTGGATCATCCAAAATCAAAACGTTTGCCTTTGTCAGCATCAACTTAGACAACATAACACGAACCTTTTCGCCTCCAGACAAAACGTCCAAAGTCTTTTCGGCATCTTCACCACGGAACAACATCCGTCCCAACAACCCACGCAAGAACGTATTGTCGTTTTCTTCCTTTGAAGCGAAATCGCGCAAGAAGTCCAAGATTGGCATCTCAGGCTTTTCAAAGTTTGACCCCATGTCCTTAGCCAAATAATCGCGAGTCGTCGTAACACCCCAAGTAACAGTTCCAGTGTCAGGTTCAACCCGACCAGCTAAAATATCAAGCAAAAGCGTGGCTGCCACGTCATTTTCGGCCATAACAAGCGTCTTTTCATTTGGTGAAAGTGTAAATGTGACGTTGTCGAGCAATTTCACGCCATCCACTGTTTTTGAAATGTTTTCTACGCGAACCAAGTCATTTCCGATTTCGCGCGTGATTTCAAAGTGAATATATGGGTACTTACGCGTTGAAGGTTGGATGTCATCAAGTGTGATTTTGTCCAATTGCTTCTTACGTGAAGTGGCTTGCTTTGACTTTGAGGCGTTGGCTGAGAAACGCGCAATAAAGTCTTGGAGTTCCTTGATTTGTTCTTCTTTTTTAGAATTCGCATTGGCTTGCAAACGTGAAGCCAATTCTGAGGATTCTTTCCAGAAATCATAATTTCCGACGAAGAGTTTAATCTTTCCAAAGTCAACGTCCAAGATCATTGTTGAAACAGCATTCAAGAAGTGACGGTCGTGGGAAACAACCAGCACGATATTTTGGTAATCGGCCAAGAAGTCTTCCAACCATGCAATCGTCTTTGTATCAAGTCCGTTGGTGGGCTCATCCAAAATCAAGATGTCAGGGTTACCAAACAAAGCTTGCGCCAACAAAACCTTAACCTTAGTAGTTTCAGGAAGGTCTGCCATCAGCGTGTAATGCATGCTTTCATCAATTCCGATACTTTGCAAAAGTTGAATAGCATCAGTTTCAGCATTCCATCCGTTCATTTCTTCAAAACGAGCTGACAATTCACCAACTTTGATTCCATCTTCGTCCGTGAAAGGATCGTGCAGATAGATTTCGTCCATGGCATTTTTAACATCATGCAATTCCTTGAACCCTTGCATCACAGTGTCCAATACCGTGAATTCGTCAAAGGCAAAGTGATCTTGGACCAATGAAGACATCCGCTCGTTGGCTTCCATCGAAATATTTCCAGTTGTAGGAGCGAGTTTGCCTTCCAAAACCTTCAAAAACGTTGACTTACCAGCTCCATTGGCTCCGATAATTCCATATGTGTTACCTGGAGTGAACTTTAAATTAACTTCGTCGTACAATTTTTTACCACTGAAGGCGACCGATACATTTGAAACAGTTAACATTTATTTTATCTTCCTTTTTCTAATCATTATTTTATGTAGACCAGGCTAGCTAATTCGCCATCTCAAGTCCGCGCTATTTTATTTTTCATCAGGCAATTTACCATTTGATGGCACATTGCGTTATCTTATCATTCTAACAGAAAACCGAGCCTTGTGGGGACTCGGTTGTTTACATTTTGGTTAATGGTCTGTTCTTTTTTTGAAATATTTAAGGTAAATTCTACTTCGTCCTAATCAAGCTCACAAAATAAATTCCCGCTTCCACAATCGCGATGAAGAAGCTGACCGGGATATTCGTCCAGTACGCCAAAACAAGCGCAACCCAGACTCCCACCACTGCGAACAAAACTGCTAGCCCAATCATTTGCCAGACCGTTCGTCCCCAGCGCATTGCTGAAGAGGCCGGCAAAATCATCAGAATGAAGATCAACAATGAGCCAACGACTTGTGCCGAAACAGCCACTGTGACAGCCATCATTATCAAAAACGTAATTTCGAGGGCCAAAATGTGCTTGATGCTAAAGTGCGCAGTCGAATAATCGAAGGCAAAGTGGCGCAACGGCCGAAAGAGTAGCAGTCCAACAATCAAAACCACCCCTGCCAGCACCATTACTTGCCAGATGTTTTCGCTACTAATACTAAAGATTGAGCCAAATAAAATTCCAGTCGCCGCACTTGCATTTTTTTGTGACAATGCTAAGAACGCGACTCCTAGCCCAATCGCAACAGCACTCACTGCCGATATGACTGATTCAGAGCGTTCTTCTGATAAACCAATCTGTCCAATGCTCACCGCCGAGATTAACGTGAATAGGAGCATCCCCAGCAACGGCGACCAACTCATAAAGAGGCCAAATGCCGCCCCCGCAAATCCGATTTCACTCAACACGTGTCCAAAGAAAGACATGCGCTTAGCAACTACAAAGACTCCGATAAACGCTGAAACAATCGCAATTAGCGTTCCAACAATGAATGCATTTTGCATGAAGACGTAATTAAACATTTTGCGCGCCTCCATTCTTAAGCAAACTCAATTTTGTCTCAGCGCACGCACCAAATTGCCCACCGTCTGAACTTAAAAAGAGATAATCATCAGCATATGTCTGCAAAATTTCCAAATCGTGGCTCACCATAATTACACTCAAATCATGGTGATCACGGTAATGCTTGACCACGTTCATCAACTCAAACTTTGCATTTTGATCTAAATTAGCTGTTGCTTCATCCAAAATTAAGATATGTGGATTCCGCACCAACGCCTGTGCCAGAAACGCTCGCTGCCGTTCACCACCTGAAGCTTGGTCAATCCGACGATCTGCAATCTCTGTCAGATTTGTATCCTCAATAATATGTTGCAACCAAGCCTTTTCATCTTTACCGTACCAAGGCAAGAGACCTTTATCCATGCTCAGCCCAACATATTCTCTGATTTTCAACGGAAACGCCTGCATGTCAGCCCGATATTGCGGAACATAGGCCACTACGACATCTTGATCATTCCACGTCAATTGGCCTTCAGTCAGTTCCAGTTCGCCCAAAATCGCCCGCAACAAAGTAGTCTTACCAACTCCATTTTCGCCAATCAATGCCAACATCCTATGATCGTCCAAAGTAAAATTGACGTTGCGATACAGCCAGCGTCCATCAAAATTAATTCCAATTCCTTGCCCGACTAACATACTCATTTTTGGAGTGCCTCTTGAATTTCGTTTAAAATCTTTAATTGCCATTGCACGTATGTTAATCCATCTGGCTTTGTTTCAGTGACACCAACCACTGGAACGTTGTGCTCATGCGCGATCTTCATTGCATTTTTAACTACTTTACCCGTCGTTTGCGTGTTTTCGAAAATCAAAGCAACTTGTCCAGACTCAATCTCAGCTTGCCATTCTTTCACATCTTTAGGCGTTGGGTCATTGCCCTCATCAACTGCCAATGCAAATGCTTGGTCCGCAATCTTAACATCCAGGCCAGCCAACGCATTGTCATAAACTGGTTCTGTTGCCATCACAGTCTTTCCGGCGATTAATGTTTTGATTTCAGCACGCTTTTGTGTAATTGGCGCAATTTTTTCCATGTACTTTTTTGCATTCGCCTTAAAATACGCAGCCTTAGAGGGCTTGATGGCACTTAGCTTTTGCACCAAAGCATCCGTCAACTTCTGCGCCATCGTTGGCTTATACCAGAAATGTTCGTTGTCTCCATCTTTATAATTAAAGAGCTTGCCAATATCAATATCCTTGGCTTGTTTATTCGCCTTGGCCAACTTATTTGCCCAAGTATCGTAGCCACCACCGTTTGACACAATTAATTGCGCCGCAGCATACTGCTTGGCCGTTGCAGCGGTTGGTTCAAATTCGTGTGGATCAATTGACGCCTTGTTTAGAATACTTGTGACCTCTCCTTGATCGCCAACCACGGCTTTGGCAATTTCACCGTAAGTGTTTAGACTGGCTACAATGGTAATTCCTTTTGTGTTTTGCTTAGTTGTTTCATTATTTTGAAAGGCGCGGAATGCTACCAAACCAATTAATATTAGCACTGCGACAATCGGAATTATCAGCATCGGGATTTTTGAGTTTTTCATTTTAGTTCTCCTGTTGTAACTTCGCTGCAAGCTGGTGTATGAAATTAATAATAATTGCTTGTTGGTCTTCGGTGTATTCGGTCAAAATTTTGCGATACTCATGCACTGTTTGCTGATGCCGGTGCGCATGATCTGCGGCAATCTTTCTTCCAAATTCTGTAATCGTCCAACGTACTAAGCGACCATCGCTTTCATCTGCGAGTGGTATCACGTTGACATTTGTACCAACCTGGAGAAGTTTAATGGCCTTGGTCACTGCTGCAGCTGTCACGCCAAGCGCATCAGCAAGTTGTCGGTTTGTCTGCGGACCGTTTTGTGCCAGTAACATCAATATGTGCCCTTGCGTTGTGGTGACGGCATCTTCATCTGTCCCAAACAGAATCTCACGCTGATTCTCAGAAATCAAACGAATCCCATTCAAAAATTCATCAATTTGTTCTGCATTTATTTCAGTCGAAGTGGTCATTTTTTAGAATCTCCTTTACTGGTTAATTAACTGGTAAACAATATATTATGAATTGGCCTTTTTGTCAAGGTCGTCATTTTCGGACAAAAAAACAGCCTTGTGAGCTGCTTAATTTTGATTATTTTTTAATATCGCCTGTGCAATAAGCTTTGTATATTCTATTGAACCATTTGGACTAGGATGAACCTGATCAGGACCGAGCCAATCTGCATGCTGTCTTGCCACATCGTTCCAATCAATCACGTGCAAATTATTAAAGCGTTTAGTCGCGTCATTCAAATTTGCATCATTTGATCCAATCCATGGACGATCAGCATAGGCGTTGACCCAGTAGACCTGGCGCTTCTGTCCGGTCGCCGTCATGACTTGATTAATCATCTCTGGCTTAACAGCTCCGTTTGTTCCAATCACCACTAAAACATTATTTGCTAAGGTTTGATTCTGTGCCATGCCAGTGATAATGTCTGCTGCAACCTGAGTTTGGCGCCCAATCTCCGCGTTAATTACCATTTTTGGCATCACTTCTTGCAGATTTGGAGCGGCATTAAGCAATAGCGAATCACCCACAGCCGAGAAATCCATTCCTGAAATTTGGTTAAATTCTTGATCGCTTATTCCAAATTTTTGCGCAGTTGGATTATCATAGGTTTGTTTTTGTTCATCCGTTTTAGACGCAGAACTAGATTGCTCATTCTTTTGCGCCTTAAGAGCCGATTTATTTGCCTTAGCCATCTTGTCTTTGTTAGCCTTCAAACGTTTTTCCAGAGAAGTTAAAGGCTTGGCTTCAGCAGATTGCTTGGTGATGACCGCTTGAGTCGTCCCCATCAATAATATGAGCGCCAAAAATGCATACACTCGCGAAGAACGAGTCAAGATAAATTGTGTGTTTTTGAAACGCTTAAACATTTGTTCTACAAAGCGATAACTAATTTCAGCCAGTCCTATAACAAGTCCAATTTTAATTAAATTAATCAGCAATCCATCTTGATGCCCGATCAATTTGTCTGAGAATACAAATACCGGTAATTGATAGAGATAGATGCTATACGAACGGGTTCCCAGGTAGTTCAAGAATTTTTGATTGAGCAAGGTACTAAAAGTCGAAGCCGGATGCGCTGTGATCGCCACAATCACACCCATTAAAATGGTCACAACATACATCCCGCCGAAATACGTCACTGGCTGCTGACCATTCAACCAGATGAATGAGAGACCAAGCAACCCCAATGTCACCCAGCCGATTAGATTCATTCGTTGTTTGACTGCCGTGCGTACTTTAATACGAAGCTTTTTGGCCGGCCAGATAAATGCCAGCGCAGTTCCAATGAGAATCGCAAACAGCCGTGTATCGGTTCCATAATAAACCCGGTTAATATTTTCAGGGCTGTAGAAAATAGCCATTAACAATGCAGAAATCAGTGATGCAATCAAGATCCCAATCGCAATTTTTTGACGCTTGAATTTCATTTTTAAAACGATAGCGACAATTAGTGGCCAAAATAAATAAAATTGTCCTTCGATTGAGAGCGACCACAAATGCGTGAAAGGTGATGAACCACCCCATTGATCAAAATAAGAATCGCCATTTGCTGTTGCCCAAAGGTTATAAACATATGTTAAATTAGTCAACAAAATTGCCCGTAAACTATAAAGTAAAGGCCTAAAATACAAAACTATCATTGTTGAAGTAGCTAGTAACATCACGATTAGTGCAGGATAGAGGCGCTTAATTCGGCGTAACCAAAAAGCACCAATTTTGATTTTGCCAGTTCGATCAAATTCTTGGATTAAGATGTCTGTGATTAAATATCCTGAGAGCACAAAGAAAAGTGGCACACCTAACCACCCTCCTGCCATCACTCCTGGCCATAGGTGGAAGGTGATTACCCCGATCACTGCAAGCGCGCGTAACCCGTCAAATCCGGTGATATATCGGCGCTTCCCTTCCATTACTTTTTTCATCTTACTTTCACATTTCCCCAATTTATTTAATTAATACTCGAATAAAACACAACTTAAAGTATACCAATTTTCCAAACTTTTTTATAGTAAAAACATTCTCATTTTTTGTACCGAATCAGTTATGTATGTCGCAATCAAGCGTATTAACTCAATCACAACATTAAAAGAAAAAAGGTGGAATATTTCCAACCTCTTTCAAACGACCATCCAAACATTTGTTAGATTTCAAATTCCGTTAATGATGCTTGCAACACTGCTTCAACATCAGCAGGTAACATTGGTACAAAGACACCTTCTGCCAAACCACCGTGCTCAACAGCGGCCTTTGACATTTCAGCCAGACGACTTTCATCAATCCCAACTTCAGGTAACGTCATAGGAATATCCATCTGCTTGTACCACTCAACCGTCTTGCGAATTGCTTCACGGGCGATTTCAAAATCATCTTTATCAGTGATATCCCAAACGTTTTGACCGTACTTAACAAATTTAGCAACCGTTTGCTCATTTAACGAATACGCCATCCAGCGTGGAGTCACAATCGCCAAGCCAATTCCATGCGTAATATCATAGAATGCTGACAGTTCGTGCTCGATTGGGTGAACGGTCCAACCAACAGGCTTTCCAGCGTTTTCAAGTCCGTTCAAAGCCAATGACGAAGCCCACATTAATTCTGCTCGAGAATTGTAATTATCAGGTTCGTTCAAAGCAATTGGGCCGTGCGTGATGACAGTTTTCATAATTGCTTCAGCTAAATGATCTTGCAAATCCGTTTGTTCAACTCGTGCGAAATATTGTTCAAACAAATGCGACAAAATATCAGAAGCACCAGCAGCAGTTTGCCACTTTGAAACAGATTGAGTCAATGATGGATCTAAGAATGAAACGCGTGGAATAAAGTTCTTTCCATTCATACCAAGCTTTTCATTGATCGCCATATTTGAAATAACGGCATTCCGGTTCATTTCCGTTCCAGTAGCTGATAATGTCAAAACGTCAATCAAAGGGAGCGCATTTCCAGTCCAAGAACCAGACTTAACAACATCCCATGCATCTCCGTCATAGAAAACTGAGCCAGAAATAACTTTCGCCGCATCAATGACTGATCCGCCACCAACAGCTAGAATCACATCAACATCATTTGACCGAGCCAACTCAACTCCTTGTCGTACAGATTCAATCTTAGGATTTGGCTCAACGCCGGCTAATTCTGTCACTTCAAAATCAGCCAATTGCTCTTTGACTTGTTGATACAAACCAGATTTTTTAATTGAACCACCACCGTAAACGAACAAAACTTTCTTACCAAATTGTGCCAAAGCTTCAGGCAACTCAGCTAAGTGATTCTTTCCAAAACGGACATCAGTTGGCACATAAAAACGAAAATCTTCCATGACATTCTCCTCTTAATCTATCGTAAAATGTTAAATTTCATCATCTTTGTGTTCATCTTTTGGATATGGACGGGCTGCACGAATCTCGGCCCGACTACCAAATTGGCGTTCACGTCGTAGCTCCAAATAGAATTCGGCCATTGTTGCTTCATAATAAGGCAACACCCAAAAACCAGCAATTCCACCAGTAATTGCGACCAAAATCCACCAAGGAATAAAGCCAAGTCGAAGCCAGAAATACTGCATTTTGTGCCCATCCATCATATCACGCGAACGTGTGATGTATTCGTTCATTGACTCAATTTTCAAACCAGCTTTTACATCTTCGGCATAGATAAATTCTGCTTGTGAATAAGCGAACCCTTTGATGATTCCCGGAATAATGAAAAGCACGCTCCACAAAATTGTATACAGGAAGCGGATCCCCATCAGAACAACTGAGTCCATCACAGTTGCTTTCCCAAAGAACCGGAAGCTTGAGATCAACGGTGAACGGGGCTCAATTGATTCGCGCCGCCATTCGATCAAAGTCCACACTACTCCAAACCCTAGTACGCCGATAATTACAGCTTCAACCAAGCCAGTCCACAAATTCTGTCCAATACTAGATAAGAAAAAAGTTGGTGAAATGACCTGAACACTACTTGATGCTTGTTGTTCAAATGCTTGGCGTGCTGAGTGGCTAATGGTGAATATTTGCCATAGGATCAAGGGCCATGCTAAAAATACTACTCTTAACCAAGATCCTTTAACTCGTTTCCACGCTTGTGATTTTAATTCATAATTTTCTAACATAATTATTTCCTAACTCCCTAAGAATCATTATATACATAGGATAACATATTTAAAGGCCAAAGTTGCTAATCAGTCGGTAAAATAACATGTCCAAAATCGGCATTTATTCCTTGTTTCGTAGCCGTTTACTAGCAAACTATGTGGGTTGAAAAACACTTTGGTGATTTTTCACTTGCGTGATGAATTTTAGATAATAATAGTAAGTGGCGACACGGTCCCATTCGACTTTTAATTTCGGTAAACCGAAATTTAGTCAAATTGGTGCCGCTACCTCGCTTGGTCACCTACTATCATTATCTAAAATTCACCACGCTTTCAATAAAATTACCAAAGTGTTTACTTTTGCACTCAGCGGAGCGATTCTGTCGTCGGATGACCAGCCCTTGCCGAATCTAGACGAACACTTTTCACGCGTGCTTTAGCGCCGTGAAATTGGCGAATTATTTCGCCATTCGGCATGAATCGTGCAGGGCAAATCCGAACGTAAAGAATCTTTAGCGAAGCTGAGTAAAACTCAAGTGAAAAATGACCAAGGTATTTCAGATAAAAATGGTTCGACTATTATTCGAACAAATTCCGAACGTCAGCCAAACCAATATATTATTTAAATTTATTGCACGCCATCCATCAAGCGCTTCACAATTTTAACCATGAAGAGCATTAAGATACCCAAGATGACTGCAGCACCTCCAAAGCCCATAAAGTACGTTACCTCGGTTTTTGGAGTGTACAAACCAACGAACTGCGCGTTCAAGGCCGAACCAACTGCTGAGGCCAAGAACCACATTGACATCATTTGTGAAGTAAAGACTTTTGGTGCCAGCTTGGTCGTCACAGACAAGCCAACCGGTGAGATCAACATTTCTCCAACGATAATCAAAGCCCATGAACCCAAGAGCCACAATGGCGAGACGCGACCTGCTGTCCCCCAGAGTGATCCTGGAATTGCGAGGAGTAAAAATGAAACCCCCGCAAACATTAATCCAACGGCAAACTTCAACGGGGAAGATGGGGCGTTTTTTGTCCACTTGGTCCACATCCACGCAAAGAATGGCGTGTACAACATAATGAAGAATGGGTTCAATGATTGGAACCACGCTGCTGGGAACCAAGATGTATCTGTCCGGTTAGCGGCGAATGTTGCCAAAACGACGGATCCTTGTTCTTCTAGGGCCCAGAATAAGACAGCCCCTAAGAAGAGCGGAATATATGCAAGGACCCGCGAGCGTTCTTGCTTTGAAACCTTAGACGAGGTGATCATTTGTACAAAGTATGCAAGCGGAACCAACACGGCAATCACCGTTAACAAATTAATGAAGTCAGAAATATCATTCCACCCCATCAAAAACATCAACCAGACCACCAAGCCAAAGACCACCAGTGCAATCACTGTTCGGAAAACCAATGGCTTCACTTCTTCAGCCTGCAATGGATCAGTTGGATACAAAGCATCTGTTGGCAAATCTTTTTTACCACCAAAGTAATATTGGATTAACCCAAAGAACATTCCAATCGCAGCCAAACCAAAGGCCGCGTGGAATCCAACCGTTTTTTGCGTCCATCCAACCAACAATGGGGCAAAAAATGAGCCAACATTAATTCCAAATACGAAGATCGAAAATCCAGCATCACGTCTGCGATCGTTTACACTATAGAGTGAACCGACCAATGACGAAACGTTTGGCTTCAAAAGCCCCGTTCCAATAATAATCAACGCAATCGATGTAAATAGGGCAGTAGCTCCAAAGGGCATTGCTAAGACGATATGCCCAAACATGATGAAGACTCCACCAATGAAAACAGCTTTTCGTGATCCAATCAATCTGTCGGCGATAAATCCGCCCAACGAACCTGATAGATAAACCATTGATGCATAAATCGCCATCACAGACGCTGCAACCGCCCGTGTAATGTGCAAGTCACCGCTCGCAATCAACGCCCACATATAGTACAACAGGATAGCTCGCATACCGTAGTACGAGAACCGCTCCCACATTTCGGTCCCAAATAATGTCGCGAGACCCCACGGCTGTCCTAAAAATTTCTTTTCTGTGTTCACAATACGCTCCTAAATTTCTCACTAAAAGTATGTAAATAATTCTACAATACATCAATATTAGCAGTAAATGGCGAATGTTACAAGTTTTTTTCAAAATTAAAGGACAAGAATGCCTGTACATAGGCATTGTTTTAATAATCTTATATATTTCCGTCATCCGACGACAAAATCACTTCGCCGATAAACAAAGGCCAATATTATTCTACGTTTAATTTGAATTAACTGATACATCATACTTGATTAGTTACGATACGACAAAAAAGCACCAGAATTAACTGATGCTTTGGTTAGCTGGGGTAGTAGGAATCGAACCTACGCTACATGGTACCAAAAACCACTGCCTTACCGCTTGGCTATACCCCAATCATGGTGGGGGGTAAAGGATTCGAACCTTTGAACCCGAAGGAATGGATTTACAGTCCACCGCGTTTGACCAGACTTCGCTAACCCCCCGATACCGTTGAATAATTAATCATCAACAAGATAATATAATACAGGCAATCTAATCGTTTGTCAACACTTTATAGTGAAGTTTATTTATCCAACTTTCAATAAAGGTTTCACCCGTCCACTCTTTGATCCGAGCCCGTTGATAACCAACGCTGACATTATCATATTTGACGCCATTTATCTCACGAGTTGGCAACGTCATATGCACGTGACCATAGTAAACATTTTCCAGATTTGAATACTGCGAATACAGCTCTGCATAGCGCTTAGATCCCATTACCCCGTTCACCATGAGCCAGCGATCATCAAAATCAGGATAACGTAAATCTAAACCATGTGGCGCAAAATGCTGAATGACTAATGCGCGTTTGCCCTCTTCCACGGCCTGATCAAGTTGCGCTTGCAGCTGTTGTAAACTCAAGTCGGCGCGTTCTGGATCTGTCATTGGTTGCTCGATTACCCGGTCAAAATAAAGTCCACGTTTAAATTGTGCAACGCCATCCTTCTCAGGACCACTAGCAAACGAATAATCATACCAACCATTGTTGCCGATAATCCGCAGATCGTCCACGTCTAACACTTGGTTATGCAGGTATAAGGGACTGAGATTCGATTCAAGTTCGTCAAAAGTGACATCCCGGCCCATATCATGATTGCCAGCAATAAAACGCACTGTTGTCTCTGAGCCCAAAGCTGTTTGCAGTCTTTCAGCATAATTCAATGTCTTTGCAAAACTGTTAAACATGTCCCCTGCAATAAGGTAAACATCAACATGCTGTTCGTTTAAATATTCAGCCTGACGCGCCAAAACTTCATCAAGATCCAAGCGATTAACGTCAATGTGATTATCACTACTAATTGCAATTTTAGTCATCAGGGCTCCTTTATATAAATTAATTATTCCACAAACCCAGCAAATTGAGCTGGCATCTTAGCAGCTTTAACCGTTGACCATGCCGCAAACAACGTGAGTAAAATCATCACAATCACCATTCCCCATGCGCCGGTAAAATGCGAAAGACTGACCATCAAGCTCGAGACCACCATTCCAGCTGGACGTGACGCTGAGAATGCTCCAGAGTACGCACCAATTTTAGCAGGATTCATTAAATTTGCGCGAATTGTTTGCCCTGGAGCCACACCAATCATCTCGCCTACTGTGAACACAATCGTTGCAATGATCGAGGGCCAAAACGACTGGACTAGAAACGAAACCGCAAATCCAAATCCTTGCAACATGATTCCTACTGTAAATGCCCGCTTCAAATCAAAACGATTTGCAATGCGTGTGATTATGCCAAAAACCGTCACAACCATCATCGTGTTTAAGACCATCATAATCGACAGCATTCGTTGCCCATATACGTCTATTCCAAACAAGCGCGTCGGCATAAATGATTCGCCCAAATGTGTTGCTAGATAATAATCTGGTTGATTCATAATGGTACTCGCCGCAATAGCTCCCAAAAGGAACAGCATGAATCGCCGGTCACTTAAAACTTCTACGTATGCTTTGATTCCATCCAAAAATGTTGTCGTCTGAGCTTCCCCTTGTTCTGGAAAAAAAGTTTCACGCATTCCCAGCCAAACAATTACAGCGTTAATAAGTGCAACAACGACTAGGCCCAGCAACAATTCAAATAGGTAATCTCTAAAGAACCAGCCACCAATTGCAGCGCCGATCATCACGCCAATATTGATAATCCAATAAATCAATGCGAATACGAAATTCCGGTTCTCTTTGGTTGAAGCATCAATCATCATCGCCTGGTCAGCTGGATCAGCAAATGCCGCCCCGACCGCCGCCAAGAAAAATCCTAGATACGTAATGTAATGGTTCACAAGCCATGGCGAATTAACGAACATCGCAATCGCATAACCAGTAATCATCATTCCAGCGGCAATCAACATGATTGGTTTGCGCCCAATTTTATCTGCTAAATATCCACCGATTAACCCTGCAAAAAAGCCAGAAGCAGCAATCACTAAGAGTAAGATACCCGTGATTAGAGCACCAAAATAGCGCACATAATAAATCGTCATGTTGGGGCCAACAGCGCTACCTAAAAGGACCGTCAGAAAAACGGTTAGCGAACGTAATTTTAAATTGCGATCAAACGCCATGAATTCTTGCATGTTTTTCTCGTTCCTAATATAAGTAGTTTAACGCATAGTATATCAAAAAAGCGCTAAAAAGGCGCCTTTTGGATTGAATAATTAATTACTGTCCTAGTATTATGAAACTATTTGGTCATTTTTCACTTGCGTGGTGACTTTTCAATGAAGATAGTAAGTGGCGACACGGTCCCATTCGACTATACGTTTTTACAAAACGAGTCGAATTGGTGCCGCTACCTCGCGTAATCACCTACTATCATCATCTCAATCCACCACGCCTTTAATAAAATGACCCCGGTGTTTCATCAAAATATTGCACTTGGATTGATCAGCGGAGCGATTCTGTCGTCGGATGACCAGTCCTTGCCGAATCGAGGCGAACCTTTTCACGAGTGCTTTAGCGCCGTGGAAATGGCAAATTATTTTGCCATTCGCCATGACTCGTGCAGGGCAAATCCGAAACGTAAAGAATCTTTAGCGAAGCTGATCAACAAAGCACAACTTATACGCTTATTTTCCTTCAGCATCCTCTGAATTACCAAACCAATTTTGAATCGACTGCCAAAACATCATAATTGAATTAACGCGCTTAACATTGTTTCTCATCACCAACGAAACACGTGGCGGATCCTCAATATTGTCGTTCAGATTCTTAGTTTCCGTGCTATTTTTCCCTTGAATATAAACCATTTCATTGCGATCAACCGCTTCACCCGCCGTCAATGGCGCCGAAAGATTTAGAATCGGCCGCATCAATACCGTGACATCCTTGTTCGTGATAGCCCAGGGTGCAAACAAAGAAGTCGCAACTTGGGTTTCAATAGTCTGCTTCCCAGCTTTAATTGCATTTTGTACCGAAATCTTACCAACCGCCTTATGCGCAGGTAAAGTCACCACATGAATTTTGTCATTGATTGCGTTTAAAATATTTACCGCTGAATCAAAAACACTACCACCATCGTCATTTGCGACCAACACTGCGACCTTCCGTCCGTGGAGCGTCGTAATTGTATCCAAGATCATCCCCGTATTATTCGGCATGATTCCAACTGCTAGACCTTCAAACTTATAATCTGTCTTCCGAGTCAGAAGTTCATTTTGGTTTTCAATCGTGATTGGCCCGTTTGCAGAAGGAACCTCCGCCTTAACCAAGTTCGCAATTTTCATTACTTCCGGAAATTCGTTAACCAAATGACGCACTAAAATCGCCATCTCACGCAAAGACAGTTCGTTGTGCGCTTCTGTCACTGCTCCGGTCGTCGAATCAACAGCTCCAGGATAAAAATCAGTCCCGTGAATACCCCATTCGGCCATTTGATCATTCATTTTAACCGCAAAACCTTCTGAAGAACCTTGCAAAAGGCGCGCAAAAACAACTTGAGCTAGGGCTGAGCGTTGCAAAAACATTTGCGTCAATAATTGCTCAACCGTCACCTTTTGGCCTTCCTTTAAAGGAATTGGTGTATGCACTGTATCATTGCTGAACGCAGCTTCTTGTGCATTAATGGTAATACGATCTGAACGTTTAAACTGTTTTTCTTTAATCGCTTGCAATACCAAATAAGTCGTCAGAATCTTTGAAGCTGGCGCGACTTGAACTCGGGTTCCACCATCTTGATCTAAAATCACTTGTCCGGTTTTTAAATCAACTACCAATGCAGAGCTGATTCCATCAATTTTTTCATCTAAAACCGCCGCATGGGCCGTCGTTACTGAGGGTAAAACAATTATCAAGGTGAGAAACGTCAACATAATTTTTTTAACTGTTGGCATATAAAAGGGTTCCTTTACTTTTCGTCTAGCTCTCAGGCTGGAGCGGCAGGTGAATTACAAAACTAGTCAATGCATCATTTGATTCAACACGAACGCTGCCGCCATGTCCCTCTACAATGCCGCTAACAATTGCGAGGCCTAATCCAGAACCACCAGTGTTGAGATTACGAGAATTTTCAACACGATAGAAACGGTCAAACACCCGATCAAGAGCTTCATCCGGAATACGCTTTCCATTATTTTCAACGCGAACTTCAGCAATATTATCAGGTAAAACATGTGCCTTCAGGCGAATAAACGTTGCGCCTTCACCATACTTGAAAGCATTTGAAATCAAATTCATAAAGACGCGAGCCAATCGGTTTTGATCACCCATCATTTCGATTGAAGCTGGTTCAGTAATCGCGCTAACAGAAATCCCGTTTTGCTTTGATTCTAACTCATAATTAACCGCGAGTTGGTTCAACATCGCTGACAAATCAAGAGGCGCCATGTGCAGTTGCATCTTAAAGTCGCTACCGTTGACCTGTACATACTCGTACAAATCCTCAACCAACGTCCGCATATGCTCGGCCTTGTCAAATGCAATTCCAATATACTTTTCTGTATTTTTAGTACTGCTGTCCATCTTGACCAAACCAAGATACCCGATTAGCGCCGTCAATGGTGTCCGCAAGTCATGTGAAATATTTCCAATCATCTCATCCTTTGACTTCTCAATGGCTTTACCTTGAATCTCGGCCACTTGTGCCGCTTCAAAGACCCCGTTGATACTAGTCACCAAAGGACGCATCCGCCGAGACTTGGTGTTGACTGACAATGTTTGCGTGTCTCTATCAAACACGTGTTCGCTCATCTGCGTAACTTCTTCTGTAATCAGATTCAAAATGGCATGCTCAAAAACCGTATAAATCGTCCAAATCCAAATCACAATCGTGCCGGCCAAGATAATCCCAACATAAACAGTTTGATTAAGCCACATCCATTGAATTTCTTTGAGCCAATTTGCGGTATGCCAAGCAGGCTGAATTACCAAAATCGCACCAATCGCCATAAAGATTAAAAGCACGGCTGCAATCACTGCTTTGACAATAATTAATAACCAATCCAACGCTTTTAATTTCATAATATTTTACAAAACCTCGATTTTGTACCCAACTCCCCAAACCGTTTGTACAACTTGGTTTCCGCCAGTAGCTTCATCTAATTTATCACGAAGGTGTGACACGTGCACCATGACAGTTTTTGCACTAACCACGGATTCTTGTTGCCAAACCCGTTCGAAAATATCATCCGCGCTAAACACGCGATTTGGATGTGAAGCAAGCAAATACAAAATGCCAAACTCAAGCGCCGTCAAATTCACTTCTGAACCATCAGCCGTCCGAACTTCGTGGCTATCTTTATTGATCGTCAAAGGTCCAATGTCCAAAACTTCAGGAATATTTTGTTGAACACCATTTTGAGAACGACGCAGCAACGCCTTGATTCGCGCCATTACTTCCAAAGGATTGAAAGGTTTTGTAACGTAATCGTCCGCTCCGGTAATCAATCCTTGAATCTTGTCCATTGCTCCAGACTTAGCTGAAACCATCAAAATTGGAACTGGATTGTCTTTTCGAACTTCCTTGACGACTTCTGTTCCGTTCATTTCAGGCATCATGATGTCCAAAACAACCAAACCAATATCAGGATTAGTCCGCAACTTCATCAAGGCTTCCTTACCATCATAAGCAATGACTGGCTCGTAGCCTTCATTTTTAACGTAAATCTCAAGCAATTCTGCAATTTCGTGGTCATCGTCAACAATTAAAATCTTCATAGCATTAAGCTCCTAAATTTTGATAGTAATAATGTCGTTTATTTTTTGATTGGTCTGCGTGTACTTCCACCTAAGAAGCCACCTGTAATCCCGGTCTTCTTACGCCAAGCTCGGAACCCAAAGAATGTTGCTACGGCGATTGCAATATACACAAAGCCTGGGAGAATTGGGTTCACCACTGCTGGCAACATTGCTACTCCTAAATAGATTGCAAACCAGAGTACAAACGCAGCAACAGCAGTCAATAGGCTCCAAACCTTCTTGATTCCTGAAGCAATTGCCTTAGTCCCAAATGCGAACAAGAGTCCACCAAGAACCGACGTGATGAGCAAGGCTGTAATTCCAGCTGCCCCAGGTGTGCTTCCGGCTGTTTGCTTCTGGAACATGAGTGTAATTCCAAACATCATTGAGAATAACATCAAGAATGTCAACGTGTTGTCGATCGTTAAGTCTAGATACTTGTAATCACCGTATGCAGTCCCAGGATTAGCTTGGCGATTCGAAGTTAATTTAACTCCCAACGCATCAGCAGGCGTGCCATATAATTGACGCGCAGTCTTTCCAGTCTTTTGGGCAGCCAATAATTCCGTTTGAATCTCTTTAATCAAAGGTGCTTGTTTTTCTTCGTTCGTCACCAAGATAATTGTATGATACAAAAACTCTTGGTTTCGCTTGCTCAAGCCAGACGCAGCTAGGTCTTGGCGAGTTGGCACCTTTGCTGGTGTTTGCTCTTCCGTCATTTTATTTCCCTCTTCTTTATGAATTTTGTCATGAATATACTAGTCCGGTTCGCTATGCTTTCAGCGAAACCGTTCCTGCATGCTCTATCTAAACGCCTTCCGGAACTTCTTTTCACCGACTCTAAGCATGTTACTTATTGTCACGTTTCACATAACAAACGTAACTTTCTTAGCTCGGCCAAAAGATTTTGCTTTCAGCAAAACCGTTCCTTCATGCTCTACTATACATTAAACAGGAATTCCATGATGTCGCCATCTTGCACGACATATTCCTTACCTTCTGAACGCAAACGTCCAGCCTCTTTCACCGCTTTTTCTGATCCATATTGATCCAAATCGTCATAGCTCATTGTCTCAGCCCGAATAAATCCACGTTCAAAGTCTGAATGAATCACGCCGGCAGTTTCAGGTGCCTTTGCTCCAGCCTTAAATGTCCAAGCCCGCGTTTCCTTAACTCCAGCAGTGAAGAACGTCCGCAAGTCAAGCAAGTGATAAGCTGCCCGAATCAAGATGTTCAACCCAGGCTCTTCCACTCCGGCCATCTCAAGGAACTCAGCTTGATCTTCCGGTTCCATCTCTGCGATTTCTTCTTCTGCCCGAGCTGATAACCCAATGACATCAGCTCCCTCAGCATGTGCGTATTCTTCAATTTGCTTGAAATATGTTGAAGCAGTAGGATCAGCCATGTCATCTTCTGCCACGTTTGCTACATACAAAGTGGGCTTGGTCGTCAACAGAAACAACCCGCGCACAATTTTATCTTGCTCTGGAGTGAATTCAGCTAAACGAGCAGGCTTCCCAGCATCAAGGAGTGGCTTAATCTTTTCCAAAACATCAAACTCAGCCTTCGAATCCTTGTCGCCACCCTTAGCAGCACGCGAAACCTTTGCGTAACGCTTATCAACTGCTTCGAGATCCGCCAAAATCAATTCTGTGTTAATCGTTTCAATATCATCAATCGGATCAACAGTTCCATTAACGTGCACAATATTGTCATCATCGAACGCGCGGACAACGTGTACAATCGCGTTGACTTGGCGAATATTTTCCAAGAACTTATTACCGAGACCTTCACCCTGCGATGCGCCCTTAACAATCCCGGCAATATCCGTAAATTCAAACGTGGTTGGGATGATTTTATTTGTGTTTACAATTTCTGCAATCCGAGCTAAACGAGCATCAGGGACTTCGACCATCCCCACATTTGGCTCAATCGTTGCAAATGGGTAGTTCGCCATTTCAGCGCCGGCCTTTGTAATTGCATTAAAGAGCGTTGACTTTCCAACGTTTGGTAGTCCAACAATTCCAGCTGTAAGTGCCATTTTTTATTCCTTCGTTCCTATCTTAATTAATTTAAGTTTGCGTTTTGACAGGAATTATCCTGCTTTTTCTAATATCTTTTTAAAACGCTTATCAAAATCATGCCGAGTTAGCATCACCATCCGCTCGCATTGTTGACACTTAATTTTCATGTCTGCCCCAACGCGAATGATTTTCCAGCGGTTGGCTCCACACGCATGCGGCTTTTTCATTTCGACAATATCATTTAATTCATACATTTGAACACCTCATCAACGTTTTCACACAAAACCAGTGTTCCATGTCTAATTTTTAGTCCAGTTCAATTCCCAAAACATCAAAGATCCGATTCAAATCTTCATCAGACAAGTAGCTTATCTCAATTTTACCAGCTCCCCGTGTGTTTCGGCTCACTGCAACCTTTGTTCCAAACTTATCTTCGAGGGCCGTTTGCGTTTCCTTGATGAACTGACTTTGCTCAACTGGCTTTGCTTGTGGCTCACCGGCTTCGTTCAACTGATTAACCAACTTCTCCAATTGACGCACGGTCATTCCTTCGTTAATCACCCGCTTGGCAACTGGTACCACGCGGCGTTTATTGTGAAGGGCCAAAAGTGTCCGCCCTTGCCCCATTGAAAGATCACCGCTTTGAATCCAGGTTTGCACTGTTTCTGGTAACGTCAACAAGCGCAACGTATTTGCAACTGCTGAACGAGCCTTGCCGAGACGCTTGGCAACCTGTTCTTGCGTCAGCCGCATCGTTTCCATCATCATCTTGTACGCAGCAGCTTCTTCCATTGGCGAAAGATCTTCGCGTTGCAAGTTTTCTAGAATCGCAGCTTGCATCATTGTTTGATTATCATAACTCCGCACAACTGCCGGAATTGTCTTTAGACCAGCAAGTTGTGAAGCACGCCAACGCCGTTCACCGGCCATAATCTCATATTCGGATTGCTTAGCTGGAGAATGCCGCACGATAATCGGCTGCAAAATTCCGTTTTCTTTGATTGAATTTGCTAAATCCTTCAACGCTGCATCATCAAAAACGTGCCGTGGTTGATAGGGATTCGCCAAAATTTTAGTCACATCAAGGTCACGAACAGCATCCCCAGTCGCAGAAGAAGCGTCAACTCCTTGTTGCCCGAACAATGCATCTAGTCCGCCTCCGAGAATGTTGTCACCCAATGCTGATTTCTTTTTAGATGTCGCCATGAGCTTTCAAGACCTCCTGTGCTAATTTGTCATACACTTCAGCGCCCTTAGATTTAGGATCATAATCAACAATCGCCAAGCCGTGACTAGGTGCTTCGGACAAACGAACGTTACGCGGAATCACCGTTTGATAAACCTGTTCTGAATTAAAGTAGTTGCGCACCGCATCCTCAACTTCATTTGAAAGATTTGTGCGCGAATCAACCATGGTTAGCAAAACGCCTTCAATTTCCAAATCTGGATTCAGCAGGTTCTTGATTTGAGTCACCGAATTCAACAGTTGTCCTAATCCTTCAAGAGCATAATATTCAGCCTGAACCGGAATCATAATTGAATCAGCCGCCGTAAATGTGTTGATCGTAATCAAACCAAGCGAAGGAGGATTGTCGATCAAGATATAATCGTATTCGCCTTGAATATTCTTCAAAGCTTCCTTCAAACGGGTTTCACGAGCCATCACCGGCGCAAGTTCTAACTCAGCTCCTGCCAAACGAATCGTCGCAGGAATCAAATCTAACCCTTCGTGCGTCGTCTTGGTGATGACCTCTTTTGGATTCACGCCATGCACCAAGACATCATAAATTTCATGTTCTGGCTCAATCGCCGACTTCTTTACTCCGATCCCAGAAGTCGCATTCCCCTGTGGATCAGCGTCAATAATTAGGACTTTTTTATGCGCATTTGCCAGTGCTGCTCCTAAGTTGACAGTGGTTGTCGTCTTACCCACACCACCTTTTTGATT
Organism: Lactobacillaceae bacterium; assembly: GCA_031289615.1. Classification (GTDB taxonomy): domain Bacteria; phylum Bacillota; class Bacilli; order Lactobacillales; family Lactobacillaceae; genus Weissella. The sequence continues at coordinate 29,051 of JAITPD010000055.1, forward strand.
TGCCAACGCAATAATGTGTGCCATTGTCGTCCCTTTCTTTAGTTCGTTTAATTTTTACAAAGTCTTATTTTTAATGTCCCCGAACTTGCGAGGATACTTGAATGGTGTTGGCTTAACCTTTTCAATCACGATAATTTGTCGCGAATCGCCGTTTGGTAAATCAACTTCAACTTGCTCTTTGACCTGCCCACCAACAATTGGAATCGCCTTTTGAGCAGCTTCTAACTCCTCAGCAGCGCGACTCCCTTTCATCGCCAGTAACACTCCGCCAACCTTAACCAATGGCAATGTCATTTCGACCAACATTGGCATTGCCTTTAGTGCCCGAGCCGTCACAACGTCAAACTTGGCCCGTTGTGGTGCGCCGTGTTGTCCAAATTCCTCAGCACGCCCATGAATCAACGTCACATTCTTTAAATCAAGTTTCTGAACAAGATTTCTGAGGAACCCAATGCGCTTTTGCAAAGAATCCACGATTGTAATTTCCAATTGTGGAAAAGCAATTTTTAATGGGATTGATGGAAAGCCTGCGCCTGCACCGACGTCAACCATTTTAAGTGGTTCAGTTTGCAAGGCAGGATACGCCCATGCCAGAGTTAGCGAATCATAAAAATGCTTCAAATAAACTTCGCCCTCTTCAATGATGTTCGTTAAATCCATCACTTCATTCATCTCGGCCAAATATTGATAGTACGCCTGGTACTGCTCCATTTGTTGGTCATTTAGTTCAATACCTTTTTGTGCCAAAGCAGCAGCAAATTCCGTGGGATTCATCGGCTTCCTCCATAAAATACAATTACATTTAGAATAACCTAAAACCCTTGATAATTCAAGCTTTTTAAACAAGTGAATTACTATAAATACATTTGTTTCACGTGGAACAGTGCCCATTATGTCACAACCCTTTTAAAAACCGCCATTCCCCGTGAACAGCGGTTAATAACTCTAATTTACTTATGGTACTTATCCACGACATAAATGAACCAGCCGATTACGAACATCCCGATGCCCCATAACAAGATTGTCGGCGTAAAGCTTACCAACAGATACATTGCTGCTAAGAACGCCAGACCGGGAATTACGTAGCCCCCTGGCAATTCAAATGTGTGGGGTACACTTGGATCCTTGCGCATTTTGATTACCGCTAAAATGGTTGGTACATATTGAACGAACGAGGCTAGGACGATCAGCTTGACTAAGAACAAGTATCCGCCACTCAAGACCATTAAAATTGCTACAGCCGTTGTTAAAATGTTGGCAACCCACGGCGCTCCATAACGATTGTGTTGCCCAAGTTTTCCAGGTAACAGTTGCTTTTCGTTCGCCAACGATGCCATTTCAATCGGCGTGTTAAACGACCCAGCAATTGCCACACCCAAAATAGAGATTGACATTCCAATTAATATGACCATTTTCCCAATTGGACCAAAAATCAAATTAAATGCTTGTGCTAACGGTACTGAGGCGCTTCCAAGTGAACTTCCTAACACTCCGATCACGACAAATTGCGTCGCCAAATATAGTAAAGTCACCACTGCCATAATCAACATCAATGCGCGCGGTAAATTTTTTTCAGAATTCTTCATTTCACGAGCTGCGATTGGCAAGAAGTTAAAGCCTGTAAAAATATAGAAGATAATCCCGAACGCACTAGTAAATGCAATTAAGAATCCACCCGTAGAGCTAGCCGCGGCCGCTGGCAAGTTTAGCGCAAAGTTGCTGTCCTTCAAGAAAAATACACCTACTCCGATGAATCCAATTAACACCAAAAGTTTAGCAACTGTCGCAATGTTATCGAGCTTTTCCATGAAAGAAACGCCAAACATATTTACAATCCCCAGAAATAGCAAAATGCTAACTGCGACAACATTAAAAATCCAAGAATGCGTTAAAGCTGGGATTACTGCTCGCAAAGCTGTTAGCAACGCACAAATTTCTGCGCTCAATGTAATCACACCTAAAAGCCAGCCAAACCAGCCAACTTGAAAGCCCCAGAAGCGGCCAAAAGCTCGATCTGCGTATATCCAAGCCCCACCGTCTTCATCAATTTTAGCGCTCATAACCGCGTAGTTTAGAGCGATCAAGCAAACGGTCAACCCGGCGACAAGGATCACCAGCAAACTAATGAGCCCCAATTCCTTATAAATTTGAGATGGCAACAAAAATATTCCCGAGCCGATGATACTGTTAATTCCCAAAAGGAAAACGGCAAAAAATGATAATTGCTTTGTTTTTTGCATGATAACCATTCCCCCTATAATATTTTTTATATTTAACGTCTGGTGCTAGTTATACAACATCTTGGTCATTTCTCACTTGCGTGGGGCATTCTGATAATGATAGTAAGTGGCGACACGGTCCCATTGACTTTACATTTTTGTAAAATGAGTCGAATTGGTGCCGCTACCTCGCTTTAAGGAGTGTGCACAAAGGCGTTCTGAGCTATCGGGATAAGGATTGTTTCCGATTTGCTACCAAAGCGTAGCAACGTAGTGATTTGGAAAATGATCTTATAACCGAAGCTCAGCCTTTGTAAACACGATAGTCACCTACTATCATTATCTCAAACCACCACGCCTCAAATAAAATGACCAAGGTTTTTATGACCAGCGAAGCGATTCTGTCGTCGGATGACCAGCCCCTGCCGAATCTAGGCGAACTTTTTCACGCGTGCTTTAGCGCCGTGAAATTGGCAAATTATTTTGCCATTCGGCATGAATCGTGCAGGGTCATCCGAACGTAAAGAATCTTTAGCGAAGCTGATCAAACAAAGTACGATGTTGTATAACTAGTACAACGCTATATTTAATACCCTTATCATATCAATTTTTTATGGATATTTGGTGAAGACGTATTTTATTTTTACGTATTAAAAAAGAGGAACTCTACATTCCTCTTGATGAATTTTTTCATCATTTGCGTTGAACACGATTCCAAAGTGCCTGCCAACCAATAACCCCCGTAATCAAAAGTGGCAGAATCGGCATCATAGCGTAATTTTCTTGAACTTCCCACAGCAACACGTAGAAGTACGTCATGGCAACGAAGAACCCAGCTATCAACACGACAAAACTTGTTCTCGCCTTGCTTTCACCAATCGGAACTAGCCAAATAAAGATTGTTCCAACCATCATCGCTGTCATTGTTGCTTGGCTAATAACGATGATTTTTTTCATCAACTTATTAAAATAGTGCGTGGACTTTTCCTGTGCTGTTCGGAATTTCCTGAAATTATCCATCCCAAAATCAGTCGACCAGCCATACAAAATATTAGTTTTGCTCCGCCATAGTTCAATAACACCGATCGGCCCCATTTTATCAATCTTCTTCATCAACATTTTACGAATATATGCTTTTCGTTGGTCATAATTTGTATATTTATCTGTAATTTCGTTGATCGCCTCACCGTTTCGACCACCATCATAATAAGCCGTTAAAAACCATGACTCAAGTGGCATTTCTGCAGTTGTTTTGGGGTTATATTGCGTGAATGTTTCCCCAGCTTTAATCGCTTGCTGAGCACCTAACAATCCGATGACAATAAGTAAAACTAACACCAAAGTCTTACGCCATTCAGATAGTTGTGTGAGAAGCAGTCCTCCGATAATCACAACTACGACCACTGCAACGTTAGCACGAACTAAGATTGCTAAGCCAAGCAAAAGCGCTCCGCCAAGTGCTGGCAGTATGAATCGACTACCTTTACGCTCAAATGCATTTAAGATTAAAGCGATTCCAAAAATAGCTAAGGCCCAGCCAATGTTGTCTGAATATGCAACTTGACCAAACTGAACGAGATAGACTGGCATCCCCAAAGTAGCCAAGAAGAACAGAATTTCTGCACGTTCAGATACATACCGCCGTACCAAGTCTCCCAACGTGTAAATTGACAAAAATGTTAACACTTGACCAATCAAGGCGTTATACAGCAACCAGTGTTCAGGTGTGTTAATCAAGGTGTGTACCGGCCAATCAAGAGCTGCTAGTAACAAAGTAATTGCCACATTATTTCCAAAGACAGAAAAATATTCAGGCCACTGCAAATGCCCCTCTGCCAGTCTAACAGCTTGTTGATTAACAGCCAACGAGTCAAAAACCGGCTTAAACGGAATTACGATGGTTCCGCCAACCATCACTAAGACGATCATTGCTAAGATACCAAAGCGCAACCATCCTTGATACTTAGGATTTTTTGAAAGCATAAAGACGCCAGCAAAAATTAGCAACACAATTAATGCTAGCAATAATATCAATGCTGCGCCAGGCAAGCTAAAGCCATATTTAAATGATTCATTTGTCCCAAGCCATGATTTGGCAGATAACTTTGCTAAGACCGTGACTGCCATCATTGCACTCAACAATACCAGCAGAACTTTGATAATTCTTTTTTGGACCATCTTGATATATTCCTTATCCAATAATAGTTTGTTAGAGTTAACATTTACTCAAAGTAGTTCTAATTATAGTTTAACAGAAAAGTAATTAGTGCGTTGGGCTATTTGGGGAATGTTGCTCTTTGATTAATCAGCTTCGCTAAAGATTCTTTACGTTCGGATGGCCCTGCACGAGTCACGTCGAATGGCAAAATAATTTGCCAATTTCACGGCGCTAAAGCACGCGTGGAAAGGTTCGCCTAGATTCGGCAAGGGC
>JAITPD010000026.1 GCA_031289615.1 Lactobacillaceae bacterium
AAATCATTGACGTTGACTTAAACAATTATAGATTAGCCATTTGGCTAATCAAAAACAAAAATGGAACCAATGAATAACAAACAAATGTTATTCATCAGTCCCAAATATTATAGAACCCAGAAATGGAGGGTCCTTTTTTTGGTCTTCAAAATTTAGTGAATTTATGTTACCATATTGGTAACTAGAGAAGAGTTATCTATCCCAAATTAGAGGAATCGACATGACTAAATTTGCAAGTGAATTAATGCGAAAGACCCGCGAAGATAAAAACATGACAGCTGAACAACTCGGTGAAATGATTGGTACATCTAAGGCGACAATTTCTCGTTATGAAAACGGCAAAAGATTGCCTAATTTGGAAATGATAGGCGAAATATCTAATGCTTTGGGGTTGGAAACTGTGCAATTAATTAAGGGGGATCAGATGACACTTAGTCAAACTTATCAATTAACGTTGCGTCAAGAGGTATTAAGGGAGATTGCTGCGGGGATTCAAGCAAAACTAATCAAGGTTATTTTGATGCAAAGAAATGATTCTGAAAAAAGTACGCTTAAATTACTGCGCAGTCAAATGAGCCGAGTTAAAAATGATACTATTTTGGATGCTGAAAATCAGCAAGAGTTGGATAAAATCGATGGCTACCTAACTATGATGGGAGAACTGGTAAATAATTTATTTGAAGAAATGAAAAACGGGGTAGCTAAGTGAAAATTGAAGACTTTTCTGAAACTGAATTTAATGATGCGCTTAGTGAATTAATTGATGATTTAATTGAAAACAGAACAAAAGTTGAGAATCCAAAGGCATATTTACTTGGTGGACAAAGTGGTTCAGGCAAAACAACCATTCATGAGATTATTCGAGAGTCATTGAACAAAAATATTATAGTGATTGATGGCGATACATTTCGTAAACTACATCCACGTTCAGAAGAAATCACAGAAATTTATGGAGTAGAAGATACGAAATATACAAGTTATTTTGCCGGTAAGATGGTTGAGGCGTTAGTTGAACATTTGAGCAAACACAATTACAATCTAGTTATTGAAGGCACGTTACGTACGACAGATGTTCCGCTCGAGACGGCAAAATTATTAAAAATTAAAAAATATAATGTGTCTTTATACGGAATGGCAGTTAAACCAGCAATGTCTTATCTGAGTACTTTACAAAGGTATGAAGAGATGTATGTCCTAAATACATTATTAGCGCGTGCAACGCCAAAGGAACATCACGATTTAATTGTTGCAAATTATGCGCAAAACCTTGATCAAATTCAAGAATCAATTTTAATTTCAAACGTTCGATTAGTTAGTAGATATAAAGAAATAGTCTATGATGATTCAATAATACCGCACGTGCTTCCCTCAGAATTCATTAATGCGTATTGGAAGAAAACATGGTCGCAATCTGAAAAAGAAATGCTGGAGGATATTTATGAACGGACACACGATTTAATGATGGATAGAAATGCTGCCGAGTTGGCACAACTAGAAGACTGGTATCTTGAAACAGTTCTGAGTCTTCGAAATATAGAATAAAATCATTATAATTTAATAGTTCGCCCTCAAAAAATCAAGCCTTCCATTATTTAATATTGTCTAAAGGAATTTCAGTTATCTATAAAGCTCAGTGGTTTCGCGTGGGCTTGCGGGTTTTACGTGTTACATTAGAATTAAATAATTCGATGTAAAAGGAGTGTGAGCGTGTGTCAGCACGTTTCAGTGAAATTAAATGACCCAAATTGGACATATCATCATTGGATTAATCGTAGTTGCCGCAGCCATTTACCTGTTTATTTTTGTGTCACAACGTCTTACAGCGCGTAAAGTAGCTAAATTGACGGTGCGTCGGCAGGAATTAAAAGATATTCCAATGCGGGATCGATTAGTAAATGGTCGGAAAATGAGCTTGACCGGTAAATCTTTGAAGCAATTTCAGGCACTGGAGGCGATTTATAGCCAATTAGAGTCGAAGGGTTTTGATGATGTCCAAGAACAGGCCAACAAGGTTTTGTTTGAATCGCAGGGCATTAATTTCTTCAAGTCGAATCTGGAACTCAAGAAACTTAAGACGGATATTGATTTGCTTGCTAAAGACATTGACACTGTGATGCAAGGGCTTAATGATTTGGAACAGTTGGATCATGCGCACAAGGCCGCGGTTGGTGAGCTTGAGGAAAAATACAAGGCTTTGCGTAAAGTTTTGTTGTCGCAAAGTTTCACATTTGGAAATGCGCTGGACAAGCTGGAAGAGGTTTTGGGAAATCTGGAAGATGATTTTTCAGAATTCGCCCGGCTGACAGAAGAAGGCGATCATGCTTCAGCTGCCGATATTTATGAGACGTTGGCCATGGAAACGAACCAGCTTGAGGAACGGATTGAACAAATTCCGGCATTGTATGAGGAATTGGATGTTAAGATTCCGGCTCAGCAAACTGAATTGCAAAATACGTACGTTCAAATGTCAGAGGCTGGCTTCAGGTTTGCCGAAGACTTTATTCCAACGGCGCTGGCAGAAATTGAAAAGCAACGCAAGATTACGCTGGATTTGTTGAAAGAGCTCACGTTGAAAAAGGTGAACGAGCAACTGACTTCGGTGCATAAGCAAATTGATTTCATCTATGAAGCGTACGAAACAGAGTACCAAGCGTCAACGGAAGTGCAAGAAAAGATTGAGAGTCTTCGCAAATATTTGGATCACACGCAACGTCAAAATCATGATTTGTTGATTGAACTAGATCGTTTGACGCAGGATTACATCTTTACTAAGGACGAAACAGCGACGATTAAGAACTGGGAAATGATGCTGTTTAAGGTTGAGAAACATTTGGATGAGGTTCAACTTGGAATCACCAATCACGCGGTGGTATTTACGACGCTGGGCAATGCTTTGATTGAAGATAATGCACGCTTGGGCATGGTTGAAAAAGAGCAGATGGCCTTGTGGCAGAGTTTGCAAGACTTGCCAGGAATTGTGAAGGCCTCACGTAACAAAGTGGAACTATTTATCGAAGGTGTTCGTGCAATCCAGCGGAAGGTTGAGCGCCAAGGCTTGCCAGGAATTCCAGAGCGCTATCTAGTTTTCTTTAACCAAGTGACTGATATGCTGGGCAAGTTGGAGCAACAAATTAATTCAACCCGGATCAATGTCGACGATGTTCAACGGCAGGTTAGCATTGTTGGATCGGACTTGGATAATTTGCAGGCCGAGACGGATAAAATGCTGGAAGCTGCTGCTGTAATGGGGCGTCTGGTGCGCAAGGCAAATCAACTGCGCGAGTATCCAGAAATTATGCGGGCGGTTCAAGCGGCGCAACAACAGTATAATCAAACGTTTGATTACGAGCGCGCTGTGCAAATTTTGGGAACAACGGTTGATCGCTTTGAAGCAAATGCAACAGGCAATATTCGCCAGCAGTATCGTCAAGAAACGGCGAACTTAGGACAGGAATTTACATTTTAGAAGCCTTAGGTTCAGAGAGATAAATTGGATGGGCGCTGACGTTTTGAACGTTGGCGCTTTTATCGTGTTGATTGATTATGTTAGGTTTTTGTCGCTTAGATATTAAAAATTGACAATAATAGAGCAGATAATGCCCACGTTATCTGGTAAACTTAAAAAAGGAAATGTAAAAGGAAGCAGACAATTATTTTGGATGAATTGAGAATATTTTTAATGGGGAGGGACCTACTAATGAATGAAGAAGTGTTGATTTATGACACAGATGATGGAAAGACTAAAGTTGAGTTGCATTTGAAAGATGGTGAAGCTTGGATGTCACAAGCTGAAATAGCAGTATTGTTTGAGACGTCGAAGCAAAACATTAGTAAACATATTAAGGCTATTTTTGATGATGGGGAGTTGAATGAAAATGTGGTTGTAAACTATCAGTTGACAACCACTCATCATGGGGCAATGGCGGGCAAAACTCAGTCTCATCAAGTTGCATTTTATCATCTCGACATGATTTTAGCGATTGGTTATCGAGTTCGTTCGGCGCGTGGAATTCAGTTTCGGCGTTATGCATCAACGGTCCTCAAAGAATATCTTCAAAATGGCTTTGTTATTAACGATGAACAAGTTACAGAAAATACTGATTATTATAAACGACTTCTTCGCCGAATCCGGGACATTCGGTCAAGTGAGCGTTTGTTCTACCAACAAGTATTAGATATTTTTGCAACCAGCATTGATTATGATGGTAAAAGTCAAACCGCACATGAATTTTTCCAGACAGTCCAAAATAAAATGTTATATGCAGTTACTGGTAATACAGCACCAGAATTAATTTATGCACGAATTGATGCGGGCAAACAAAATCTTGGATTAACTACATTTAAAGGTGGATTTCCACATAAATCAGACTTGAAAATTTCTAAGAATGTCTTATCAGAAAAAGAAATAAATAGGTTGAACTTAATTGTTTCAGGTTATTTAGATACAGCGGAATACCAAGCTGAAGTTCAAGAATCGATGACCATGAGCGATTGGCAAAATGAACTAGACAGATATTTAACTTATCAAAGGGCTGATATTTTACAAAGCAAAGGGCAAGTGTCACGCGAACAAGCTAATCAAAAGGTTGAAGATGAATATGAAAAGTTTAAGCAAGAAAATCATGAGGTTACATTAGTTGATCAGGCTTTTTTTCAGGCATTAGAACAGCAGTATAAAAAGATCAAGAAGCAAAACAAAGAAACTGATTGATTTTATAGTTGGTTTGAATCATTCTCAAAAAAACTATATGAAAACATTTTAAAGCATGTTACAATTAAACGCATAGAGGCCTGTGAGACAGTAGGATTTAGAGCGGACAAACAGAAACATGGTGGTGATGCGAGCCATGCAAGCTTTAGATGCGAATTACAATCACACACAAATAGGCCCCGTGTCATCCGGCGTTAACGGATACTGAGTGACAGCAACTTGCTGTAATTTAGGTGGTACCGTGCTTAAACTAGCACCCTAATTTTTAATAATTGGGGTGCTTTTTATATTTTAGGAGGAAACAACATGGCTTTAGATGTATTAAACGAACTCGCATGGCGTGATGCAATTAATCAGCAAACGGACGAAGATGGCTTGCGTGACATTATTACCAAGGAACAAATTGGTGCATACGTTGGGATTGATCCAACTGGTGATTCAATGCACATTGGACACTTGATCCCATTTATGATTTTGAAGCGGTTCCAAATGGCTGGCGTGCGTCCGGTGATTTTGATCGGTGGAGCAACTGGTTCAATTGGTGATCCATCTGGTAAGAAGCAGGAGCGGCAATTGCTTGACCAAGGTGCGATTGATCAAAACGTCGCAAAGATGACTCGCCAAATGGAAAAGTTGTTTGGCAAAGACGGTTTCACGGTGACCAACAACAATAATTGGTTGGGACAAATGTCACTTGTCGATTTCTTGCGTGACTTTGGGAAGCTCTTCCCGATAAACGTAATGCTAGCCAAAGATGTGGTGGCATCGCGTTTGGAAGCTGGAATTTCATTTACTGAATTCACGTACCAAATTCTACAAGCCATCGATTTCCATCACTTGTGGAAAGATGAACACGTTCGTTTGCAAATTGGTGGTTCTGATCAATGGGGAAATATCACTGGCGGAATTGACTTGATTCATCGCCTAGAAGGGAGTGATGCTCCAGCCTTTGGATTGACTGTGCCATTGTTGCTCAAGGCTGATGGGACAAAGTTTGGTAAGACTGAAGGCGGGGCTGTTTGGCTTGACCCAGCAAAGACGACGCCATTTGAGTTCTATCAATTCTGGTTGAATACTGCGGATACTGATGTTGAAAAGATGTTGAAGTATTTCACATTTCTGACTCAAGAAGAAATTGCTGGCTTGGTGCAAGAAATGGAAACGGACGCAGCTGCACGTAAGGCACAAAAGCGTTTGGCCGAAGAAGTGACCAAGTTTGTCCATGGTGAGCAAGCTGTTAAGACCGCTGAGTTAATGACGTCTGTGTTGTTTGGCAATGGGGATGTCGCTAGTTTGAAGGTTGATGAAGTGGCTGCTTTGGCTGGTAATGTCCCAAGTTTTGAATTCGACGGACAAGCTGTTGGAATTTTGGATTTGATTGTAAAGTCAGGTCTGGAAACTTCAAAGACGGCAGCGCGTAAGTCAGTTGCTGATGGTGCGATTCGTGTGAATGGTGAGCAGATTAAAGATGTTGAAGCCATTATCGATCCAACAAAAAAGTTTGATGGGCAATACGTCATTATCAAGCGCGGTAAGAAGAAGTGGGCGATTGGAAAGATTGCACAAGACATTATTTTCTTTAGCTAATCTGAAATTTAAAGTAGCGAGCAGAATTAATTTTCTGCTTTTTTCTTTGCAAAGAAGTGAGCTTGAGCGGCTGATAATCTTCCTGTATATTATGATTTTTTTAATTTGTGACAAGTTGTTTTCTTTATCGGGGCAAAAAGAATAAAAAATGTAATTTTGTCACTGAAATACGAAATAAAACACTTCTGGTTCTAAAATTGTTCACATATTTAATGATTTAAAGTCTAATTCAAAGTCCATAATTCGTTTTATCCGATAAAAAGGACAAAAATCAAATAAGGTTGGATGAGTTTGTGAATAAAAAAGTAAGTAAGATTTTGCTAGTGTGTGGTGCGGTAGTTTTGACGAGTGGAAGCAGTGTGGGTGTCGTAACCCAAGCTGCAAATGCGTGTCCGAATCAGGTTGGCAATGTTGCCAATAGCTCGTTGCCAGTTAAATATGATCCTCGGCCATGGTCGACGCCGATTCGCAATCAGCATGGAGTAAATGGAGAAGATCCTCAATATATATGCTGGTCTTATTCTGGAAATGACATGTTGACGTACGCCAAGCAAAAGACGTTTGGTATTACGACGGTATATTCGCCTAATTATACGAATTTTGCGACGGCAACAAATGCCTTGACTGAGGGTGTTAATGCGACAAATAATCAAGAACACCGCCTAGATGGTGGAGGCCACCTTGCAGCAGCTTCTGTTTTTGCATTCATGGGTAATAATCCTGTTCGTGAATCTGATTTTTCTAGTGTTGATGCTGAAGGATTTGCAACTGGAAAGATTGCTTCAACACCAATTAGTTCTGCAGAATTAGATGTAGCACGGGCCAAGGCGGATAATTCGTATACAGTAACGGATATTGAACGCGTGGGTTATGAGAGTGGAGATGTTACACATACTGAGCACATCAATACATTGAAGGAAAGTATTTTAAAGTATGGTAGTGTTGGTTATGCCTATAATGCATATACCACACATGTTGGTCTGGATGATTATCTTTCTGGTTATTTTGATGAAGAAAATAACGCGTTGAATACTGTTGCAGAAGGATACAATGGTATTCGCATAAGCACAATTAATCATGCGACATTAATTGTGGGATATGATGATAATTATTCGAAAGATAAGTTTAATCCAGAACATCAGCCACAAAATAACGGAGCGTTTCTGGTTCGTAATTCTTGGGGGACTGAATTTGGAGAAAATGGTTACTTCTGGGTGAGCTATGAAGATTATTATATTAAAGCATCAGTGGGTGCGTCGTCAGTTAAATTAGGAGTGAAACAAAGAGGATTTGAACAAAGCCTACATCAATCATCTCCCCGTAATGCACCATTTTATGTTGCTTATCCAGATGATTATTTGGGTGGAGGGAATCAAACAAACTACTCAAGTGGTAAAAACAGTGATATTGTCCTTGGAACTTATTTTCCAGCCAAAGATCATCAGCTGACCTTGAATTCCATTGCCATTGATACAGATTTGGATAAAGTTGACTATGAAGTGTATTTGGTGAATGGATCATTTTGCCAATCGACGACTTTGGAAGATTTAAAAGCGCAGGGAAAGTTGATTAAAAAAGGAATTGAAACTAAGCAAGGATTGCATCGTAAGTCGATTAAACCTGTTGATATCCCAGCAAATCAAGACTATTCCTTGGTTATTGTCGAACGAGCTCCTGACAAGACAATTAACAATATGGCAGCTAGTTTGTTCGTTTCATGTAATGCGGTTGATACTTTTAATGTGAAAAATTCTTGGATTGGTTATATAAATAGTGACGAAATGATTACTTGGAATAACTTTGCTAATGTATCAACTCAAAATCCTTCCGGTGGAGCAAGAACTGGTTCTGTCATTCCATATCTCTTCGCCTTCAGCACCACCAAATAAAGAGGAAACCTCATGAAGCAATTATATGTAAAAAAAGTGTTAGCGACAATCATGATTACCACAAGTCTTTCCGGATGTGTGGCATCAGCGGACGTGACAACAATCTCGGCTGGAAGTCATCCACAATTCGGCCAAAAGACAGGTGAATTAGTTCAGCCGGCGCGTAAAATTGATAATGTTAATTTGAAGAACTGGCATTATCACCAAAATCAAAGTACTCTACCAGCTAAATTTGATCCTAGAGGTACGAACAAAGCCACGCCAATTCAAGATCAATTTGAAACGGGATTATGCTGGAGTTATGCGGGGTCAGATATTTTAGCAATTAACAAGCTTAATAAAACTGGCATTCAAAGTCTATTTTCAACCAACTATTATAATTACATGTTTGCTAGCAATGCTTTTAAAGATTTAGAAAATCCGTTTGGTATTGAATATCGTGGATTAGGTGCTGGTGGCGTTGAAAGTTGGCCAACAATGGCGGCTTTGATGGGTTATAACCCCGCCAAGGAAAGTGATTTTGCGAGCTTGAATGAATCAGGTCAAGGCTCACAAGACTTGGCTACTCAATACGATGTGACTTCGGATGCGTTTTATCAAACACCAACTGATCAGTCATTTTCAGTCAATGGTTTCTTGCAAAATGATGGTGCTTATGATGACGCGTCAGCCCAGGCGGTCGTTGATAATACCAAAAAGTTAATCAAGGAAAATGGGTCAGTTGGCTATCACTTTGATGGTGACATGCTATTCGCTGATCAACTAGATTACGGACAAGCAGTTTACAATACGGAAACGAGTGCCATCAATTTACCGATGGATTATCCAAAATACGTAAGCTATACGGTCAAAGAATCTGGCGAAACAGGTATGTTTACTGCCCGTGAAGCTAACCATGCTGTGACAATCGTTGGTTGGGATGATAATTACAGTAGAGATAATTTTGTGGATGGTGCCAAGCCAAATCAAAATGGAGCCTTCATAGTAAAAAATTCATGGGGAACTAGCTGGGGTGAAAAGGGCTATCTCTACGTTTCATATGAAGACTACTTTATATTAGAAGGATTGCTGACGACGGCTAAGATTGCCGCACCAACAGCAGATACTCTAATTACTTCAGCAGATGCACCAGCTTCATCGGATTGGTCATTTGAAACTGACTCGCTCTACACTGGAGCACAGGTTGTATTAGCAAACGTTGTTGAGGTGCCTGAAGATAGTTCAGCAACGAAACTTTCTGCGATTAGCTTGGCAGCGATTAGCAATAATGCTCAATATACAGTTTATTATGTTGATCACGAAATCGATGCGCAAACCTTGACCACGCCTGAACAAGTGGCGGAAGTTGGTACGATGCTAAATAGTGGCATCGCATCAAATCATGGTCAAATCAAAATTAACGTGCCGAAACAAGATGTTGTTGCTGGTCAAAAGATTACCTTAATTGCGGTAGAACAAGATCCGAATGGCTTAGTTGATGATGGGGCTGGATTCCAAATTCAACGCGAGGGAGCTCGGACCGCGACTATCGCGGATAAGGGACATAATTTGGTAGCTTGGCAACAGGCTGATGGAACCTATTCATGGCTGGATCTTGCACGACGAGGGTTCAAAACGTATCTGGGTGGTTATATCCATTAAGAATGGCAATGAAAATTTAATATTGTACAAGATAGGATTGGCCTTAGCTAATCTGAAATGTAAATGAACGAGCAGAATTTAGGTTCTGCTTTTTCTTTTTGCTCAAAAACACGGTGATTTGATTGTTTTAACTGTATATTGTGATAATTTTAATTTGTGGCAAGGAGTTTTCTTTTATGAGACAAAAACAGAAGATAGTGTAATAAACATTAGTTAATTATGAAATAATCGGCATTAAATTCTTAAACACTTCACATATAACCGCTTTTATTTTCTCATTTACAGCTCATAATTCGTTTTATCCGATAAAAAGGAAAAAAATAAAAAGCAAGGTTGGATGAGTTTATGAATAAGAAGATGAGTAAGATGTTGCTTGCGTGTGGTGCGTTAGTTTTGACAAGTGGTAGTGGAGGAATTCTTTCACAAACTGTTCAGGCGTGTTTGAATCCAGCAACGAATATTGCAAATAGCAAACTACCCTCCAAATATGATCCTCGTCCTTGGTCGACGCCGATTCGCAATCAGCATGCTCCTAATGGCGATAACCAAAATTTGTGTTGGAGCTATTCTGGTAACGATATGTTGACGTATGCCAAGCAAAAAACGTTTGGTATTACGACGGTGTATTCACCAAATTATACGAATTATGCGACGGCATGGGATGCCATGGAATATGAAGATAGTACACCTAGTAGTCGGCATTATGTTACTAATCCAACAAGTAATCCTGAACATCCCTTGAATTGGGGAGGTCATGTTGCAGCTGCTTCTATCTTTGCCTTGTTAGGCAATAATCCGGTTCGTGAATCTGACTTTTCCAGTACTGATGAGAACGGATTTGCAACTGGAACTGTTGCTTCAACGCCAATCAGTTCCGCAGAGCTAGATGCTGCTCGATCTAAGGCAGATAATTCGTATAGTGTGACTGATGTTAATCGGGTTGGGTATGAAGATGGAATTACAACCCACGAAGGCCACATTAAAGAACTAAAAAAAGCAATTATCAACAATGGAAGCGTTGGTTATGCTTTCAATGCATTGACTCTTCACGTTGGTCAAGAAGACTATATGCCTGGATATTATGATGAAAAAAACAACGCGCTTAACACTATTGAGGATGATAAAAATGAGATTGAATATATTAATCATGCGACGTTAATTGTGGGATATGATGATAATTATTCGAAAGACAAGTTTAATCCAGAACATCGCCCACAAAATAATGGAGCATTCTTGGTGCGGAACTCATGGGGCACTGAATTTGGAGAAAATGGGTACTTCTGGGTCAGCTATGAAGACTATTATATTCAAGTATCGGTTGGGGCATCATCTGTTGAAATTGGGCAAAAGTTAAGTGGTATTGCACAAAGTTTACAAAAAACGACCCCACAAAATAATCCATTTTATGTGGCTTATCCTGACTGGAGTAAATATAAAGATTTTGAAAATCAAAGTGAGATTGAAAAAAATCAAGACAGTGATATTGTTCTTGGAACTCATTTCCCAGCAAAAGATCACAAGTTGATTTTAAATTCAGTTGCGATTGATACTGATTTAGATGACGTGGATTATGAAGTGTATTTGGTTGATGGCGCATTTAGTCAATCTGAAAAGTTGACTGAACTAAAGACGCAGGGGCAGTTGATTAAAAAAGGGCATGAAGTTAGGCAAGGAATCCATCGAAAAACTATTAAACCCGTTGACATTCCAGCAGATCAAGATTACTCATTGGTAGTCATTGAAAAAGCGACTGATAAGAGCATCAATAATAAAGCAGCATCATTATTTGTTTCAAATAACTCTAAGGGAAGTTATCGACAAAATTCATGGATGGGTTACTTGCAAAGCGATGAGAAAATTAAATGGATTGATTTAGGTAGTGTGGCTACTCGATCAACAGGTGGTGCTTCTGCAACCTCATCTGGCGTTCTCCCTTACATCTTTGCCTACAGCACCGCAGAATAGAAAACAGAAATTAGAAAACAGAGGAAAATTATATGAAAAAGCATCAATTACAAAGGTTGGTTGCCGGAATGATGGTAACCACAATTCTTAGTAGCACAGTTGCATCAGCCGACGTGACTACCAATTATCTCGATAAGTCACCAGTGATCGGTGAACAAAATAGCGGATGGGTCAAGCCTGCGCGAAATGTTCATCAGAAGTTTAATTCAAAGAAGTGGCACTACAAGCGTCAACAATCTGCTTTGCCTGCCACTTATGACCCACGAAACACCAATCAAGTGACTCCAGTTCGTGATCAATATGAAACGGAGCTTTGTTGGAGTTACTCTGGAACTGATGTTTTGGCAATGAGTAAGTTGAAGAAGACCGGAATTCAAACCGCGTTTTCACCAAATTATTTCAACTATATGTTTGCTGAGAATGAATATACAGATGCAACTAATCCACTCCAGGTTCAGTTTCGTCTATTAGGAGATGGTGGTTATGAAAATTGGCCAATCATGGCAGGGCTGCTTGGTCATAATCCTGCAACTGAAGAAGCATTTCCATCACTTGATGCAAATGGTCATGGGACACAAGAATTGGCAACCGCACCGATTACTCAGACTGCGTTTAATCAAATTCCAACTGATAAGTCGTTTACGGTCGAAGGTTACGTCCAAAATGATGGAGCGTTCTCAGATGAATCAGCTCAAGCCATTGTGGATAACACCAAGCAAATGATTCATGATAATGGCGCTGTTGGCTATCATTACAATGCATACTTTGCCATGTCAGATCAACTTGATTATGAAACCCCAGCATATAATCCAGAGACGTATGCTTTGAATATTCCGTTTGATTTCCCAAATTCTGTGAATGCCACTGTTAAGAAGACAGGTGATAAAATCAGTATTAGTCCTTGGGGCGCCAACCATGCCGTGACGATTGTTGGATGGGATGATACCTTTAGTAAAGACAAGTTTGCTGATGCGGTTAAGCCAGCACAAGACGGAGCGTTCTTGGTGAAGAATTCATGGGGAACCACTTTTGCTGATAACGGTTATTTCTGGGTTTCTTATGAAGATTTCTACATTTTGGAAGGAATGATCGCATCTGCCAAAATTGGAACACCAACAAATGAGAAGCTGGCTACTTCTGCTAGTTCACCTGCTTCATCAGATTGGACGTTTGAAACTGATAGCGAATACACTGGAAAGCAAGTTGTCTTGGCAAATCAAGTTCAAATTCCAGCGGATGCAACCAACCCCAAGATCTCAGCAATTAGTTTGCCTGCAATTACAAAGGGTGCCAAGTATTCAGTATATTATGTTGATCATGCATTTAATATTGATGAGGAAGAAGGAAATTTGCAGACTGAGGCTCAAATTAAAGCAATTGGAAAGAAGATCAAAAGTGGCGTTGCAGTTGATCACGGTCAAATCAAGGTGAATGTTCCAACTCAAAAGGTGACAGCTGGGCAAACAGTGACATTGATTGCGGTTGAACAAGATCCAAATGGGGATGTTAATGACGGAGCTGGGTTCCAAATTCAATTGGTTGGTGGAACAGATGGCAGTCAAGCAACCAAGGCTAATCAGTATCAAAACATGGTGGCTTGGCAACAAGATGATGGAACTTACGAGTGGTATGATTTGGCTCATCGTGGGTATAAGACTTACCTTAGCGCATATGTAAAGTAGTTATTACAAAATAAAAAAATAGGATTAGATGAATTTATGAATAAGAAGTTGAAAAAAGGTTTGTTAGCGTGTGGCGCGCTAGTCTTGACGAGTGGAAGTGGTGTGGGTCTTGTTGCTCAAACGGCTCAAGCTTGTTTGTTTCCGCCAATGGATATAAATGTAAATTGGTTGCCAGCTAAGTATGATCCTCGGCCATGGTCAACACCGATTCGCAATCAACATGGTAATAATGGAGTTGATCCTCAACAATTATGCTGGAGTTATTCTGGTAACGATATGTTGACGTATGCCAAGCAAAAGACGTTTGGGATTACAACGGTGTATTCACCAAATTATACGAATTATGCGACTGCAAATGATGCGTTGACGGATGGACACAATCCGACAAGAAATCAGGAGCATGTTTTGAACGATGGAGGCCATACCGCAGCAGCTTCTGTCTTTGCATTCATGGGTAACAATCCAGTTCGTGAATCTGATTTTTCTAGTGTTGATGCTAACGGATTCGCAACAGGAACGGTTGCAACCACTAAGATTACTTCTGCAGAATTAGATGCAGCACGAGCTAAGGCTGATAATTCATATACTGTAACGGACATCGAGCGTGTTGGATATGAATATGGCGACGTGACACATGCTGAGCACATCAAAGCATTAAAGGAAAATATTTTAAAGTATGGTAGTGTGGGATATGCTTTTAATAGTTATTCAGTTACTACTAGCGGGTCAAAGTATTTTGATGAAAAAAATAGTGCTCTAAATACGTCTGCTAATAAATTATCAGAATCGGATGGGACAGGGGATGTACCTATTTCTTTGAGTTCTATAACCCACGCAACATTAATTGTTGGTTATGATGATAACTATTCCAAGGAAAAATTTAATGCTTATCAACGACCTGAAAATAATGGTGCGTTCTTGGTCCGTAATTCATGGGGCACTGATTTTGGAGAAAATGGCTATTTTTGGGTGAGCTATGAGGATTACTTTATTGCTGCTTCTGTTGGTGCTGCCTCTGTTAAATTGGCTCCTAAACAATCAGGGGTTGAACAAGGTATCCAAAAATCTTCGCCAAGGAATGATTTATTTTATGTTTCGTATCCTAATGGTAAGGCTAACCGTGAAGAGTATGCTAATAATCAAGACAGTGATATTGTACTTGGAACTCATTTTCCAGCAAAAGATCACCAGTTGACTTTAAATTCAGTTGCGATTGATACTGATTTAGATGATGTGGATTATGAAGTGTATTTGGTTGATGGTGCATTTAGTCAATCAGAAACTTTGATAGATTTAAAAGCACAGGGTAAGTTGATTAAAGAAGGACATGAAGCTAAGCAGGGGCTCCATCGTAAAGCAATTAAGCCTGTAGAAGTTTCAGCAAATCAAGATTACTCATTGGTAGTCGTTGAGAAAGCTAAGGACAAGACGATCAATAACAAAGCGGCAAGTTTGTTTGTTTCAAGTAACGCTGATGAAGGATATTTGCGTGAAAATTCCTGGATTGGTTATCTAAAAAATGATGAGACGATCACTTGGAGTAACTTTTATTATGTGTATACACGTACTTCCATAGGACGTAATTCTTCTGGCGTTATCCCTTATATCTTCGCTTACAGTACCACAGAATAAAATGTAAATGAACGAGCAGAATTTAGGTTCTGCTTTTTCTTTTTGCTCAAAAGAACGGTATTTTGATTGTTTGACCCGTATATTGTGATAATTTTAATTTGTGGCAATGATTTTGCTTTTGTGATACGAAAATAGAAGAATATGTAATAAATACTACTAAATTGTGAAATAATACACGTTAAATTCTTAAAGGATTCACAGATAAACATATTTAAATTCTCATTTGTAGCTCATAATTCACGTTATCCGATAAAAAGGACAAATAAAGAATTGGAGTAAGGTCAATTTATGAACAACAAGATAGTGAAAAAAATACTAGCGTGTGGTGCGCTGGTTTTGACTGGTTAGGTAGTGCAAGAGTTTTATCTAAGGCTAAATAATGCTGTTTATTTCCAATAATTGATTCAAATGTGAATCATTTATCAAATACACATTACTTTAGATTGTGGTAAATTTTTACACTTAATCAATCGGCATTATGTTGAGATTCATCCCTATATCATCGCAAACAGAACACAAAGAGGAAAATAAAATGAAAAAGCATCAATTACAAAAGTTAGTCGCCGGAATGATGGTAACCACCATTCTTAGCAGTGGTGTTGCATCTGCCAGTGTCACTACAGGACATTTTGAAAAAGTTCCAACTCCTACTGGGCAACAGAGTGAATGGGTTACGCCAATTCGAAATGATCATCAATTTAATTCAAAGAAGTGGCAATACAAGCATCAGCAGGTAGCGTTGCCAGCAGCATATGATCCACGTAATACTAATCAAGTTACTCCAATTCGTGACCAATATGAAACAAGCATGTGCTGGGATTATACTGGGACGGATCTTTTGGCAATGAGTAAGTTAAAGAAGACTGGAATTCAAACGGCATTTTCACCAAACTACTTTAATTATATGTTTGCTGAGAATGCATTTACTGATAATACGGTTAATCCATTTTCAGTATTGAATCGTCAATTAGCAGCGGGTGGAATGACTAAGTGGCCAATTATTGCCGGCATTATGGGATATAATCCGGCGACTGAGGATGATTTCCAAACGGTTGATGCCGATGGTCACGGGACAATGGAACTTGCAACTAAAGAAATTACCCAGACTGCATTTAATCAAACTCCAACAGATCAGTCATTTGCTGTTGAAGGATATGTGGAAAACGAAGGTGCATTTTCAGATGAATCAGCACAATCAGTTATTGATAATACAAAGCAATTAGTTAATGACTACGGGGCGATTGGATATGATTTTAATGCATATTTCGTACTTCCAAATCGAGTTACATTTAAAAACCCAGCCTACAATCCTGAAACTTTCGCTTTAAATGTCCCATCTGATTATCCAGATTCTGTAGATGCCATTAAAACTGCGACTGGCGAGGATGTCACGATCAGCACTTGGCGCGCTAATCATGCTACAACTATTGTCGGTTGGGATGATAATTTCAGCAAGGACAAGTTTGCCAAGGATGTTCAACCGGCTCAAGATGGTGCCTTCTTAGTTAAGAATTCATGGGGAACTGTTTGGGGCGATGATGGTTATTTCTGGGTTTCATACGAAGATTTCTTTTTGCTAGAAGGCTTAGAAGGAACAGCTAAGATTGGTCAACCAACGAACGAAAAGTTGATTACTTCAGCCGATGCGCCTGCTTCATTTCACTGGGAGCTCGAGGATGACGAACAATACACTGGTAATCAAGTTGTATTTTCAAATGTGTTAGACATTCCAAGTACTAGTGAAAATGCAAAGTTCTCAGCAATTACTTTGCCAGCTATTGCTAACGACGCAAAGTATTCCGTTTATTATGTAGATCATGAAGTTGACGCAAAGACTTTGACGACTGAGGACCAGGTTAAACAAGTCGGAACGAAAATCAAGAGTGGTGTTGCTGAAAATCATGGTCAGGTAAAGGTAAATGTTCCAACACAAAAGCTTCCAGCTGGACAGAAGGTTACGCTGATTGCGGTTGAGCAAGATCCAAATGGTGCTGCAGAAGATGGGGCTGGTTTCCAAGTTCAACGTCCTGGAGCAAGTTCGCCAACTGAAGCGGATGCCGGAAAGAACATGGTAGCATGGCAACAAGAAGATGGCACATACGAATGGTTGGATTTTTCAACTCAAGAAGAAGGATACAAGACGTATTTGGGTCTCTATTTGAAGTAATTTTGGTTATTACAAAACAAAAAATTGAGGAAATTAAATGAAAAAGCATCAATTACAAAAGTTAGTTGTCGCACTGATGTTAACTACAATTCTTAGCAGTGGTGCTACATCCGCCAATGTTGTTCCAGGGCATGTTATAAAAGATCCAATTCTTGGGGGGCAGCAAAGTGAATGGGTCACACCAGCGCGAAATGTTCATCAATTTAATGCAAAGAAGTGGCAATATAAGCATCAACAAACGGCTTTGCCAGCCACTTACGATCCGCGTAATACTAACCAAGTTACACCAATTCGCGATCAATATGAAACTGGATTATGCTGGACATATTCTGGAACTGATATTTTGGCAATGAGCAAGTTAAAGAAGACCGGAATTCAAACAACCTTCTCGCCAAATTATTTCAACTATTTGTTTGCTGATAATGCATTTACTGATAACCCAATTAATCCGCTTGCAGTAAGTGGGCGAAAGTTAGCACAGGGTGGAACGTCAAGTTGGACAATCATGGCTGGTGTGTTAGGTTACAATCCAGCAACTGAAGATGATTTTCAAACGCTTGATGCTGACGGGCATGGAACAAAAGAACTTGCTACTAAAGAAATTACCCAAACAACATTTAATCAAACTCCAACAGATCAGTCGTTTTCGGTCGAAGGCTACGTTCAAAATGATGGAGCTTTCTCAGATGAATCTGCTCAAGCTGTCGTTGATAATACAAAGAAACTGATTTCTGAAAATGGAGCAGTGGAATATAGTTTCAATGCATATTTCTTGTTGGCGGATCGACTTACGTTTGAAAAACCAGCCTATAATGTTGAAACTGGTGCGTTGAATCTTCCATCTGATTATGAAAGTTCTATCACGGCGACCAAAAATTCGAACGGCGAAGATATTAAGATTAGTACTTGGAGTCACAATCATGCTACGACAATTGTCGGTTGGGATGATAATTTCAGCAAGGGAAAATTTGCTAAGGATGTTCAACCAGCACAAGACGGCGCTTTCTTAGTTAAGAATTCATGGGGCACAGAATGGGGCGAAGACGGCTATTTCTGGGTTTCATATGAAGATTATTACTTGTTAGAAGGTTTGCTTGGAACTGCCAAGGTTGGTCAACCAACAAACGAAAAGTTGATTACTTCAGCCGATGCACCTGCCTCATCTGATTGGGGTCTTGAAACTGACGATCAGTATACTGGTAAGCAAGTGGTCTTAGCAAACGTGTTGGACATTCCAAATACTCAAACAAATGCAAAGTTCTCAGCGATTAGTTTGCCGGCCATTTCAAATGGAGCAAAGTATTCAATTTATTATGTAAATCATGAAGTTGATGCAACGACTTTGACGACTGAGGACCAAGTTAAACAAGTTGGGAAGAAGATTAAGAGTGGTGTTGCTGAAAATCATGGTCAGGTTAAGGTGAATGTCCCAACTCAAAAGCTTCCAGCCGGACAGAAGGTGACATTAATTGCAGTTGAGCAAGATCCAAACGGTATTTCAGAAGATGGAGCAGGGTTCCAAATTCAAATACCAGGAGCAAGTTTGCCAACTGATGCGGATGCTGGAAAGAACATGCTGGCATGGCAACAAGAAGATGGCACATACGAATGGCTTGATATTGCAACTGAGGGAGTTAAAACTTACTTGGGTCTCTATTTGAAGTAATTCTAGCTATTACAGAATAAGGAAAATAAAATGAAAAAACACCAATTACAAAAATTAGTTGCCGGGATGATAGCAACCGCAATTTTTAGTAGCAGCGTTGCGTCAGCTGATGTAACGCCTGGTTATCTCGATAAGTCACCAATGATCGGTGAACAAAATAGTGAATGGATCAAGCCCGCGCGAAATGTTCACCAACAATTTAATTCAAAAAAGTGGCATTACAAACATCAACAATCTGGGTTGCCGGTAACTTATGATCCACGTAATACTAATCAGGTAACACCAATTCGTAATCAATACGAGACAAATCTTTGCTGGAGTTACACTGGGACGGATCTTTTGTCTATGAGTAAACTGAAGAAGACGGGAATTCAAACCATCTTTTCACCAAATTACTTCAACTATATGTTTGCGTCAAATTCATTTACTGATGCTACTGAAAATCCATTTTACGTAAAGGGACGCAGACTAGGTTCTGGAGGATTGGAAAATTGGGCAATCACGGCAGGTCTACTTGGTTATAATCCAGCAACAGAAGAGAATTTCCAAACGCTTGATGCAACCGGTCGTGGAACGCAAGAGTTGGCAACGCAGCAAATTGCATTGGATGCATTTAATCAGGTTCCAACAGATCAATCATTTACCGTTGAAGGTTACGTACAAAATGATGGGGCGTTTTCTGATGAATCAGCTCAAGCCATTGTAGATAATACAAAACAAATGATTCATGAGAACGGCGCTGTTGGTTATGATTTTAATGCAGAATTTGTAGTGCCAGATCTCCTTGATTACGATACTTCAGCCTACAACGGAGATACCTTTGCTTTGAATATTCCATTTGGTTTTAAAAGTGTGGTCAATGCCACGGTTAAGAAAACGGGAGAAGAGATTCAACTTAATACGTGGAGTTCTAATCACGCAGTTACCATTGTTGGTTGGGATGACACATTTAGCAAAGAGAAGTTCGCTAAGGATGTAGAACCAGATCAAAATGGAGCATTCTTAGTTAAAAATTCATGGGGAACTGATTGGGGTGATAATGGTTATTTCTGGATTTCTTATGAAGACTTCTATCTATTGGAGGGTTTGTCTGGAAGTGCTAAAGTTGGAACACCGACAAATGAAAAATTACTCACTTCAGCAAATGCACCTGCTTCATCAGATTGGACGTTTGAAACTGATGAAAAATATACTGGAAAACAAATTGTCCTAGCAAATCAAATCGATATTCCAGCGGATGCAACAGATCCAGAAATATCAGCAGTTAATTTGCCTGCAATTACTAAGGGTGCAAAATATTCAGTTTATTATGTAGACCAAGCAATTGATGCGGCAACTTTGACAACTGAAGATCAGATTAAAACTGTTGGAAAGAAGATTAAAAGTGGAGTTGCAAATATTCACGGTCAAATCAAGTTGAATATTCCAAATCAAAAAGTGACAGCTGGACAAAGGATTACATTGATTGCAATTGAACAAGATCCAAATGGTGATGAGCAAGATGGAGCAGGATTCCAAATTCAGTGTGTGGGTGGAAGTAATGCAACTAAGGAAGATGATCAGTATAGGAACATGGTGGCATGGCAACAAGATGATGGAACGTATACGTGGTTTGATTTAGCTCGGAAACAATATAAGACGTATTTTGGAGCTTATGTAAAGTAGTTATTACAAAATAAAGAAATGGGGTTAGATGACTTTATGAATAATAAGCTCGGTAAAGTGTTGCTAGCGTGTGGTGCGCTAGTCTTGATGAGTGGCAGCAGTGTGGGGCTTGATACTCAAACGGCTCAAGCTTGTTTGTTTCCGGCAATTGAAGTGAATGCAAATTGCTTGCCAGTTAAGTATGATCCTCGGCCTTGGTCGATTCCAATTCGTAATCAACATGGTAATAATGGAGAAGATCCACAGCAATTATGCTGGAGTTATTCGGGAAATGACATGTTGACGTATGCCAAGCAGAAGACCTTTGGAATTACGACTGTGTATTCGCCAAATTATACGAATTATGCGACGGCAGTGAATGCGTTGACGGATGGAGCTAATCCGACAAGTAATCAGGAGCATGTTTTGAATGGTGGTGGGCACATTGCTGCTGCTTCTGTCTTTGCATTCTTAGGGCATAATCCGGTTCGTGAATCAGATTTTTCTAGCGTTGATACTGACGGATTCGCGACAGGAACAGTTGCTTCAACGCCAATCACTTCAACGGAATTAGATGCAGTTCGGGCTAAGGCTGATAATTCATATACTGTAACGGATATTGAACGGGTTGGATATGAATATGGTGAAGTGACCCATGCTGAGCACATTAAAGCGTTGAAGGAAAATATTTTAAAGTATGGTGGTGTCGGATATGCGTTTAACGCCAAGACACTTCATGTAGGTCAAACGGATTATAAACCTGGGTATTTTGACGAAAAAAATAATGCATTAAATACTGTTCAAGGATTCGTCGATAGTCAAGGCAATAATCCAATTGTGCTGAGTAACATTAATCATGCGACATTAATTGTTGGTTATGACGATAATTATTCAAAAGATAAATTTAATCCGGAGCATCAGCCACAAAATAACGGAGCGTTTCTGGTTCGTAATTCTTGGGGAACTGAATTTGGAGAAAATGGGTACTTCTGGGTGAGCTATGAAGATTATTACATTCAAACATCTATTGGCGCTTCGTCAGTTAAATTGGGAGCAAAGCAAAATGGGTTTGAGCAAAGTTTGAACCAATCATCAACACGTAATACACCGTTTTCTGTTGCTTTTCCAAATGACGCTTCATTGGAAAGGCCAATGTACTATTCAAAAGACCAAGACAGCGACATTGTCCTTGGAACTCATTTTCCGGCAAAAGATCATAAGCTGACTTTAAACTCAGTAGCAATTGATACGGATTTAGATGACGTCGATTATGAGGTTTACTTGGTTGATGGAGCATTTAGCCAATCGGAAACGTTGACAGATTTGAAAAGCCAGGGTCGGTTGATTAAAAAAGGACATGAGGCTAAGCAAGGTCTTCATCGTAAAGCAATTAGGCTCGTTGATGTTCCAGCCAATCAAGATTATTCACTTGTAGTCGTTGAGCAAGCTAAGGACAAGACGATCAACAACAAAGCGGCAAGTTTGTTGGTTTCAAGTAATGCTGTTGATCATTATCAGGCATCAAATGCATGGATGGGCTATTTACAAAATGATGAAAATATCGTGTGGAATAATTTCTATAATGTAAAAACTCAAATTCCGCTTGGAAAAGATTCCGTTAACGTTCTCCCATATCTTTTCGCATACAGCACCACAGAATAAAATAATTACAAAAGCACTGCTGAAAATTTTTGGCAGTGTTTTTCTTTTAATATTTCCATTTCATGTCAGGTTTATTAAAATAAGCACGACTTTATGACTATTAATTCACAAATGAAAACTTAGCGGCAAAAAGGCATCCGTAATTCCGGACTAAATTCATAAATTAACGAGAAATGTACGATAAAACGGACAAAAACAAATCAAAGCGACAATAAATGTCCGGCATAATGGACAATGTAAACGGTTACAAATATTTGAGTAGGTTACTTTGGTTCTTATAATAGAAGAAAGGTTGTTTATTATGAATATATTGAAGCATGTTAAGAAGAGTTGTCTCATTGCGGGCGTGGTAGTACTGGGCCTAGGCGGATTCGGAGTAATTCAGAATCAGTCAGCTCACGCAACAACGCTAAATCCTTCAACAATTTCAATTGCTGATACTGAAACTGATGCAGCAGCTGGTTATGATATTAGCCAGTTCGTGAAGATCAACGACGGCCACACATACCTCGGTGCGCCGGTTCCGAGCCAAGCAATTAGTTACAACATGAATGATTGGTGGCACAACTATTGGGCAACTGGATGGAGCATTCAGAATAATTCGTTCGTTATTGGGTATATCAACAATGACACTGATTTACCAGCGTTGAAAGCCATGATCACCAAGCAGATTAATTTGCAGGTTCATTCGTTAACCGATGTCGTTTGCTGGGATTGGTCAGGCTTGAACGTATTGCACGGACGTAATTACGGTAGCGGTGTTAGCGTGATGTTGAATGTGCGTGGAACGTTTATCTATCAGCCTCTCACAATCTTCATCGCGACAAGTGGAAACGTGAAGACACCGACATTGGCTGACAAGACACCAGACGTTGAACCAAACCCACCAGTTTCACATAATTATGTTGGAGCATTGACGGCAACAAATGACCTTTCTTATATGGATGGACGTAATATTGGAAAGCAGACAAAGTACAAAAATGAAGCAATTGAGTTTTTCACCGAGTATCAAGGTAGCGTCGACGATCAAGAACCTAGTGATGCTGGCGTTCCTTTTGATAAGGGTGATAGTGAATATCCTGTTGCTGTTTCGAGTGCTACGGCTACTTTTAGAGGAGAGTTATGGTTTGATCTCCGTGAAGAAGCTGGTCTTCAACAGTTAAGTCAAGAAAATAGTAATGATGAATATTTGAATGAAATTAAAATTAATGGATATGCTCGTAGCGACGAGGGTGCTGCCGTTGCATATGGTCTGAGAGGACGTACTAATTCTGTTGATGTTGAGGGTGACATTGTGCATATCAGTAGCAAGGGCCTTGTTATTCCATTAGATGCAAAGTACCTTGAAGTGACTTTCCCAGCAGAAGTGACTGGATTTGATCGAGATGTGACTGTTCACGTGCCGGTGACGTATACTAATAATGAAAGCGACTTTACGTATGAGTTTAATGACGTTGATGGAACAGCAATCTTGACAGCTTACGATTATGTTAATGGTGGTAAAAATGTCGATATTCCAGCAATGGCAGTTGATGATTATGGATATAAGTATGTGGTGACGGAAATTGGTACCAGAGCTATTTCGTATGGAAACGCACATGTTGACTTTAATGGTGAAATGATTGGTATTAGTCGGATTGAGTCATTGAAGTTACCTGATACTATTCAAAAAATTGGAGCTTATGCATTTGCAAGTAATAAGTTTACTAAAGAGAATTCTTCAATTATCTTACCAGATAGTTTAACTTATATTGGTGAAGGTGCATTTTTCGACTGTTATGTCGAAGATGTTAATTTCCCAGATAAATTAGAAACAATTGAAGCATATGCATTTATGAGAACTTATATTAATGGTTCATTGTATTTCCCAGATAGTGTTAAATTTATTGGGTATGAGTCATTCTATGGAGACCATATGAATATACCGGAGCTTTCTATTGCATATGACTGTGATATTGATAAATATGAAGTAGCAGTGAACCTTGGTAGTAAGTCACAAGTTACTCGTCGACCTCAAATCGCAGAATAATACCCTTGTTAAAGCGCATTAATTCCTACTTCAGCATAAAAAGTAACTTTATGTTGAGAACGCTCCTTTGTTATGGTAAAATATACCAATAGATTAAACGTCTAAAGGAGGCGCCGGATAATGTACAGTATCTTACTAACTGCTATGATCATTGTTGGCGTGTTGATTATTTTAGCCGTGTTGATGCAACCATCAAAGCAGCAAGATGCTTTATCTGCTTTGTCAGGTAGTGGTGGTGGTGACTTGTTCGCTACCCAAAAAGCACGTGGTTTTGAAGCTGTAATGCAACGTATTACAGCAATCCTAGGCGCAATTTGGTTCATTCTCGGATTAGCTTTGGTTTATCTTTCAGCACACTAAAAATAGCGCATTTCCCTCTCGTGATACGTTGCGAGAGGGTTTTATTATAAGTAACGTACTGTGCTAGTTGTACAATATTGGCCTTTGTTTAATCAGCTTCGCTAAAGATTCTTTACGTTTCGGATTTGCCCTGCACGATTCATGGCGAATGGCAAAATAATTTGCCAATTTCACGGCACTAAAGCACGCGTGAAAAAATTTTCGCCTAGATTCGGCAAGGGCTGGCCATCCGACGACAGAATCGCTTCGCTGATTAATTCAGGGCCGATATTATAATGTAAAGCCTTGGTCATTTTATTTAAAGCGTGATGGTTTGAAATGATGATAGTGGGTGATTGAGCGAGGTAGCGGCACCAATTCGACTAAATTTCGGTTTTCCGAAATTAAAAGTCGAATGGGACCGTGTCGCCACTTACTATCTTCATTGAAAAGCCATCACGTAAGTGAAAAATGACTAAGGCGTTTCACAGCTAGTACTACGCGTTAAACAGAATGATAGTTAATTCTGCTTTCAGAAAAAGGACATGGAAAAAATGGACGCACAACAATTACAGTTACAACTTTTTGGTTTCTTGAAAGCCAATAATACACAAGCTTATTCGGCACAATCTTTGACAGACGGATTACGCTTAGACGACGCGAACGGCTTTACCCAAGTGGTGCAAGCATTGGCAGTTTTGGAGCGCGAAGAAAAAGTTAAAGAAGTCGACGGCGCTTTTCAGTATAATGCAGCTAGCCAAGGCTTTATCGGGACATTCCGCTCGAACGCAAAAGGTTTTGGTTTCGTAGCAGCTGAAGGATTAGACGATGATGTGTTCGTCAATCCAGACAACACCAAGCTTGCTTTAAATTTGGACCAAGTGCGCGTGTCATTGCTAACGAAGGGCGATGCTGCGACTGGCAAGGGACCTGAAGGAAAAGTCGAAGAAATTATCACGCATGACTTGAATCAAGTTGTGGGTGAATTTAAGCTTGGTAGCGATTACGTTGGTTATATTGGAACGATTAATATCACTGACAAGAAGAACGCCAACTATGCTTTCTTGGTTGAGGATGGCGGAATCAAGGCTAACGATGGTGAAGTGGTTGTTGCGACCATTAAAAATTATCCAACGCCAGCGATGCCAAAGCAAATGTCAGGCCTAATTACTGAAACGATTGGTTATAAGGACGAGCCCGGCGTTGACATCATGGCGATTGTGCACCGACATAAAGTTCCGGCGACGTTCCCAGAAGACGTTTTGGAGCAAGCTAAAAAAATTTCAGATACAGTGTTGGAGTCAGAGCGTGAGGGCCGTGAAGATATTACGGACCAGCCTTTGGTGACAATTGACTCAATTGAATCAAAGGACTTGGATGATGCGGTTGTAGTTTGGAAGATGGACAATGGGCATTTTCACTTGGGCGTGCACATTGCGGACGTTTCAAACTATGTCGTTGAAGGAACGCCACTCGATAAGGAAGCTTATAACCGTGGAACTTCTGTTTATTTGACGGACCGGGTGATTCCAATGTTGCCACGGAATATTTCAAATGGAATTGCTTCGTTAAATCCTAGCGTTGACCGTTTGGCAATGTCAGCTGAGATGGAGTTTACGGCCAATGGTGACTTGGTCGATTACCGTTTGCATACTTCGGTCATGAAGTCACATGCGCGGATGACGTATAAGGCTGTCAATGCAATTTTGGCGGGGGATGAAGAGTCTCGTTCAGAATACGCAGAACTAGTTCCGATGTTTGAAGAGATGGAGCAGTTGCATAATGCTTTGGCGCAAAAGCGGGTTGACCGTGGTGCGATTGAATTTGATGCACCTGAAGCCAAGATTATTGTGGACGAAAAGGGTAAGCCTACAGATATTCAGATTCGCGAACGTGGGTTGTCAGAACGTATGATTGAATCATTTATGTTGGCAGCTAACGAAACTGTGGCGATGCATTTTGATAAGTTGAACGTGCCATTTTTGTACCGTGTCCACACGACGCCAGATACAGAAAAGAGTGTGCGCTTCTTTGAGTTTGTGAAAGCGCTTGGTGGTAAGGTTGCTGCTGATCCAAATGATGTGAAGCCAATGGATTTCCAAAAGATTCATGATGAATTTATGGGCTTGCCTTCAGAACAAATGGTTTCGACGATGATGCTACGGTCAATGCAACGAGCTGAATATTCAAATGAACCTTTGGGCCACTTTGGCTTGGGTGCAGAATATTATACACACTTTACGTCGCCAATTCGCCGGTATCCGGACTTGACGGTGCACCGTTTGATTAAGTGGTATGAAAAGCATGGTGTTGGTGAAGAAGCCCAAGCACAATATCGTTCACAGTTGCCAGAAATTGGCAAGGATACGTCTATGCGTGAACGGCGGGCGATTGATACCGAACGTGATACTGATGCCATGAAGAAGACTGAATTCATGGAAGACAAGGTTGGCGAAGAGATTGATGCTGTTGTCAACGGTGTGATGAAATTTGGGATGTTCGTTTCATTGCCAAATACGGTTGAAGGGCTGATTCACACGTCGAATTTGACGGATGATTATTATGCGTATGATGAAAGTCATTTGGCTTTGATTGGACGACGGTTCCATCATATTTACCAAATCGGGCAAGCCGTAAAGGTGAAGTTGATCCGGGTTGACAAGGAACAGAGCGCATTGGACTTTGTGCTGGTTGATCCGTCAGCTGCGCCAATTACAGATATTAAGGTCGCTGACGATCGCCGAGGAAGTTTTGGTGGTCGTAGTGGCGACAACAAGCGTGGTAATAAGAACAACAATTCTAGTAAGGGAAGCAAGACCCATAATTCTGGAAAGCCGTTTGGAGCGCCAAGCGATAATCGTAAGCCAGAATCAAAGCACGGTTCATTTAATCATAAGGGCCGCAAATAATAGAGCATGAAGGGCTGGTTTTGTGTGAAACACTTGGTTATTTAAACCGCATACCCTAGCAAAGGAGGGGCAAAATGGCAAAAAAGCAAAAGAAGACCAACGACGCATTAGCAACCAACAACAAAGCGCGCTACAATTATGCGATTGGCGAAACGTTTGAAGCTGGGATCGAGCTGACTGGAACCGAAATAAAATCAGTTCGCGCAGGGCAAATTTCAATTGCAGACGGGTTCATCCAGGTTCGCAATGGACAAGCTTGGCTGGACAATGTCAACATTGCCCTTTTTGCGCAAGGAAATCAGTTTAATCATGAACCGTTGCGAACTCGCCGTTTGTTGTTGCATAAGAATGAAATCACAAAGCTAGGGAAAGAATCATCCGTAGCAGGTGTGACAATTGTACCGCTCAAGGTCTATCTCAAGCATGGCTTTGCAAAGGTTTTGCTCGGGATTGGAACCGGAAAGCACAGTTACGACAAGCGCGAAACGATTAAGAAGCGGGATCAGGAACGTGAATTACGGCGTTCTGTGAAAAGATAATTGATTTATTTTAGGACTCAAAGTCGGAGAAAAATGCCGAATTTGAGTTTTTTATTTGGTCAAGTTATCACAAGCTTGTAATTAAAAATTAAACCTTACATGAGGGAAGACAAACAGTGTTTTTTCGTGCTAAACTTAGACTAATATTTTAAAAAATACCGTTGAGGTTTTAAGGGAGAAAACAGAATGCGAAAATGGTTCTTTAGTTTAGCAATCTTAGTTGTAACAATTATGGGGAGTGTCGGGCTAACACAGTCGCACGCAATTGAAGCAGCAAGCAAGCCACATTATACGATCGTGACTGATTCAACTTATCCGCCATTTGAGTGGAAAACCAGCGATGGTAAATACGTGGGAATTGACCTTGACATGTTGAAGGCTATTTCTAAAAAAGAGGGCTTCACTTATGATTTGAAGCCAATGAGTTTTAATGCTGCAGTTCAGTCAGTGCAAGCTGGGCAAGCTGATGGTATTTTAGCCGGAATGTCGATTACTGATGAACGAAAAGAGTCATTTGATTTTGGAACGCCGTACTACGAATCAGGTGTGGTGGTTTCAGTGGCTAAAAACAGCAAGATCACAAAGCTGAGCCAGTTGAAGGGCAAGACTGTTGCGGTTAAGACTGGGACGGCCGGCTACACGTTTGCGCAAAGTATTCAAAAGAAGTACGGCTTCAAAATGGTGTCGTACAATGATTCAAGCATGATGTATGACGTTGTTTCGACTGGAAACGCGTCTGCTGCGTTTGAAGATTTGCCCGTGATGGCCTATGCAATCAAGCAAGGGGTGGATTTGAAGATTATCACCAAGCCTGCATCAACTGCTTGGTATGGCTTCGGTGTGAAAAAGGGTACAAATGCCGCGCTGCTTAAGTCTTTTAATGCTGGTTACAAAGATTTGGTGGCCAGTGGCGAATACGACAAGATTGTCAAAGAATACCTTGGTAACACTGGGAAGAAGTACGCTGAAGACATGAAGACCACCGGAAGCAATCACACGTTTGGTGGAATCATCAAAGAAAATTCGAGTTCGTTTATTGACGGTTTGTGGATGACGGTGCAGATGACGATTTTGGGAATTGTCTTGGCATCAATCTGGGGCTTGTTGCTTGGAACGATGGGAATTGCGCCATCTAAGTTTGTGCGTGGAATTTCAACGACGATTATTTATATTTTCCGTGGGTTGCCAATGCTAGTTTTGGCGTTCTTTATCTATATCGGAATTCCGAACTTGACTGGACAAAAAGTGCCTGCGTTTACTGCTGGAATTTTGACGCTGGTGCTAAACGAAGGTGCATATATTGGTTCGTTCGTCCGTGGTGGCTTCCTCTCAGTCGATGGTGGTCAGTTAGAAGCAGCTCGTTCGCTTGGTCTACCATATGGTAAGGCGATGCGTAAGGTCATCATGCCACAAGGAATTCGTCTGACGATTCCAAGTTTTGTTAATCAATTCATTATCACGTTGAAAGATACATCAATTTTGTCAGCAATTGGCCTGGTCGAATTGACGCAAACAGGAACGTTGATTATTGCCCGGAATCTGCAAGGGTTTAAGGTTTGGCTTATCATTGGTCTGATGTATGTGACCGTTATTACGTTGCTCACATGGCTTTCAAACTGGGTAGAAAAGAGGATGAAGTAAATGGAAAACAAGACGCTAGGTAAAAAGCATGTTGTTGAAGTGCGCGATTTGCACAAGAGCTACGGTGACAATGAAGTGCTTAAAGGGATTTCGTTGGATGTGGCTGAAGGTGAAGTGGTCGTAATGATTGGCCCATCTGGTTCAGGGAAGTCGACGTTTTTGCGTGCGCTCAACAAATTAGAAGAAATTAACTCTGGCCAAATTGTGATCAACGGCTGGGATTTGAAGAACCCTAAAAATAATATCAATAAGACGCGTGAGACAATTGGGATGGTTTTCCAACATTTTAATCTGTTTCCACATTTGACGGTCCTTGAAAATATGATCTTGGCACCGGTCGAGCTTGGCAAGAAAAGCAAAGAAGAAGCAACTGCGACGGCTTTGCAACTGCTAGAACGCGTGGGTCTTTCTGACAAGGCTAACGTAAAGCCCAACACACTTTCAGGTGGACAAAAACAACGTGTGGCGATTGCGCGTGCTTTAGAGATGAATCCTAAGATTATGTTGTTTGATGAGCCGACTTCTGCTCTGGATCCTGAAATGGTTGGGGATGTCCTTGGCGTGATGAAGGATTTGGCCGCTGATGGAATGACGATGATTGTGGTGACACACGAGATGGGCTTTGCAAAACAAGTTGCTGATCGGGTCGTTTTCTTTGCAGAGGGTTTGATTCAAGAAGAAGGCGTTCCAGGTGAAATCTTTGACAATCCACAAAATGCTCGGACAAAGGATTTCTTGGATAAGGTTTTGAACGCTTAAGTTGCGGTTTTAAGTGAGGGAGGTTGTGACAATGTTGAAAATTGCTTATGTCGGGTTTGGAAAAAGTACAAATCGGTATCATTTACCAT
Organism: Lactobacillaceae bacterium; assembly: GCA_031289615.1. Lineage (GTDB taxonomy): Bacteria > Bacillota > Bacilli > Lactobacillales > Lactobacillaceae > Weissella. Next base: position 30,552 of record JAITPD010000026.1, read on the forward strand.
ACTTGAAGTTACGAACGGACAAGTTCCAGGTCGCACGAATTGTGACGCCAACTTTAGGCAAACGTCCACTTGAACAGAGTGCACTGGAAGCAACTGGAACGATTTTCTCAACAGATATTACAACAATTGTAGATGATGACACGATTGATTTAGTAGTCGTTGTAACGCCTGCGCCATCACATTTTGCATTAGTCAAACAACTCCTTGAAGCAGGCAAAAACGTGTTAGTCGATAAGCCAATGGTGACTTCGATTGAGGAAGCCAAAGAATTGTTAGCACTAGCGAAGCAGAAGAAGTTATTCGTGATGCCGTTTCAAAATCGACGGTTTGACTCAGACTATCTAACGTTAAAACACGTTTTGGAAACAGGATATGTTGGCCGGCCCGTTGAATTGGAGCTCCACATGGATCATTACCGACCTGAAGATGGCCGTGCAAAGGGTGCGCCAATCGATGGTTCTTGGTATGGGCATGGAGTGCATTTAGTAGATCAAATTGTTGCTTTGTTTGGAATGCCCGAAGCTGTAACGTATGATTTGCGAGCAACGCGCTTAAAAGTGGCAGAAATTGATGATCAGTTTGAAGTTAACTTGCATTATCCGGATGCATTTAAGGCCACAGTGCAATCAACAGAGCTTGCGTCAGTAGCCTATCCAAAATGGATTTTGCATGGTACAAAAGGAACCTTCATCAAACAAAATATCGACCAACAAGAGTATGATTTGAAGACTGGAATCATGCCTGGAACACCAGGGTTTGGAGATGACGCTCCGCAAGATTTTGGCAAGGTTGTTTACTATAATCAAAATGGTGATCGCATTGAAAAAGTGATTCCGACCGTGCATGGTGATTATGGAATGGTTTATGATACTATCTATGAAAGCTTGGTTAATGGCGCACCTAAGTTAGTGACGGACGAGCAAATTATTTCCGATATTACACTGCTTGCTGCTGGATACACAAATAACGGGCCACACGTGGTCAATTTTAATAAGTAAAGCTGAAATGAGATCTAATATTAGGTCTCATTTTTTTACGGATTTAAAATTTTAATGCAGATTTTAAATTCTGTTGTATAATTTAGATATAGCGAATTCCTTAGACGTACGCGTGATTCAACTTATCATTATGTTGCTTTACAACTTTCTTAAAAGGGAATAGCGGAAAGCCGGCGGAGCATACCTTTACATTTGGTAGCTGCAATCGCTGTCTTAGTACCCACTTTCTTATATTAGGAGCCAACTATGACGGATCTACCAACGGCGCCATACAAGTGTTCGCGGCCTACTGCAGCTCTTTAGCTCAGTGGGCCATTTTTATTGTTAATTTTGATTAGTAAAGGAATGAAAAAATGATTATTGCCGTAGAAATACTGTTTGCCCTTTTGATTATTGGAATTGGAAGTGTATTGTTAAAAAAGCGCTCTGGATTTATGGGATTGACTGAAAAACAAGTTCGTTTCACCGCCACGAGCTTTGGAATTTGGTTTATTTTGTTAGGAATCGGAACTTTGATTTGCATCTTGATTTGGGGTGGCGCACCGTGGCCAGCGACGGGATTCCTAGTCGTAGCAACGCTTTCAACCACTCTTTTAGCAATGATTATCAGCAAAAAAATATTCAAGTAGATAATTTTTCATATATCGTTCATGAAAAGGTTTCCAAATGCTGTATAATAATAATATACAAACTATTGCATCACTCATGGAGGGTAATATTATGGCAACAGATTTGAACTACAATCACATTATGGTACCAGTTGACGGATCAAAAGAAGCAGAAGCAGCATTGGAAAAGGCTATTGCGGTAACAAAGCGTAATAACGGCTTCTTGCACATCTTGCACGTTATCGATACTCGCGCATTCCAAAATGTGGCAGATTTCAAGACAACCATGGTTGAGCAAGTGGCAGAAACTGCTAAGAAGACTTTGGATGTTTACTTGAAGCAAGCTAAAGATGCTGGTGTTGAAAATGTTGAATATACTATTGAGTATGGTTCACCAAAGGATATTATTGGGCACCAAGCTGTTGAAAAGTTGAATATTGATTTGATTATGATGGGAGCAACTGGATTGAATGCAATCGAGCGTCTCTTGATTGGGTCAGTTACTGAATATGTAACACGCTCAGCAAAGGTTGATACTTTGATTATTCGTGCATAACATCACTTAAAAGTTGGTTTTAATATTAAAATTAATTAAATTTAACTAAAGAAAGTAAGGGGAAGGGTAAAAATTTGCCACTTCCTTTTATTTATGTGCAAAAAAATGCAATTTATTCTATGATAGAAGTATATAAACGGAGTAAAGGCGTGAAGACACGCAAAACGAGGCAGTATTATGGAGATACCTTTAACAGCAACAGCATTAAATAAACGAAACGGAATTACCGTAATTGGATCAGTGGGCGACCCTGAAGCAATTGTGACGATCAATTTGACAGATGATTCAACGGTGCAACCTAATGTCGATGAGAACGGTTCTTTCATCGCGCAATTGGAACGTAAAAAAGCGCTCGGTGAAATTAAAGTGGTGGCGATGCTTCGCGATGATGTGAATAGTCGAACAGAGACGATTTTGCACACGGTAGCACAAAAGCCAATTGTCACGGCGGTTTTGTCAACACAAGGAATTATGCGCAAGCTGACTGGTTCGGTTAATCAGCCAGGCTTGTTCATTGAAGTGCATACTCCTGAAAATGCGCATCCAATTGAAGTGTTGGTTGACGATAATTTTGAATTTGAGTTACAGATTCCAATTGCGTTGCGTCCAGAAGATATTCGCGTAACGGCGTTGAACCCTTTGACTGGTGAACATCTAGAAGTACCAGTTGAACTAGGTGTGACGACCAAGACGATGACGATTCCTATTTTAACGGATGAAATGATCACGAGCTATGCGGCCGAAGCAGAACACCGTCGGGCAGCCGAAGAAGCACATGATCAAGCTTTGATGGAAAAGGTAGCTGCATCGGAAGCGTTTGTAACTTCGATCGTTGAAACGTTGCAACCGCCAGCTAGTGAAGAAATTGTTGAGCCGGAGTCAAATGCGTCAGAAGCTGATCTTTCAGAGCCTGAGACAGCAACAAGTGCAGCACCTGTCTTTAAGCCTGAAGAACAAGTAGTTGTTGAAACTTTGGAGCCAGTCGAAGATGAAACAGCTACTGAAACTGAAGCGGTTGAAGAAGACTCAACTTCAGAAGCAGACGCAACTGAAGATTCAAAAGCTGAAGTGGTAGAAGATTCACAAGCCGAAGCGACAGCAGAGCCCGCAACGGAAGCAACAGAAGAAGTTGAAGCTTCACAAGCAGAAGAAACAGACGACACAACACAGGTTCATTCACGTTCAGAACGAAAGGAAAAGCGTGGAATCGGAGCGTTCTTCCGATGGTTGTTTGTACGAAACTAATTAAATCATTTTATGACCTCATCTAATTTGGTTGAGGTTTTTTGCATGCTAAAAAGATCCGGACAAATGCAAGCCGGATCTTTTGTTTTTGGTGTAGGTGAGTGATGAAAAAATTCATCAGTTTAGTGATTTACTTGAGCTAGACGAACTTGAACTTGATGAACTGCTAGATGTATTTTTTGTGATTGAACTAGCAATCCAGTTGTTAAAGTCTTGGTTATCATCACCATTTCCACCACTGATATGACTCTTGTACGCGTTCTTTTGGTCCTGACTTAGCGACGACCAAATTGCTCCACCAAGGGTGTAACGGGTTGACTTAGTTGCAAAATCTGCTGCGTTAATCGTACTTGCATCAAAATTTTTAGCATCATTGAGTTGATCACCAGTCCAAAGTGTTGCAATTGCGAATTGTGAACCGTTTTGCAAGGCAACTTGGCGGGCAATTCGTAATGTAGTAATGTCTTCAGTCTTGGCATGTAAAGCTGCTTGGAGCGCGATTGTTCCAGCTTGAGCGTAAGAGTCCAAATATTTATTCAAATCATTTTGCGCAGGGTCGTCTTGGAAGATAATCGTTGCAACGTGATCTTTAATCAAAAGCGTTTGAACCTTGATGTTTAATTTCTTAGCAGCGAGGTTTTTATTAAATTCATCTGTGAAATTACTCTTTTGCACGATTTGTTGATCTGTTGAAGTTGCTGTTGCATCAGGATCCTTAATTGCTGAGGCTACTGCAGCTGAAGATGAACTTGCAGACGATTGCTTAGATGTGATTTTAGCTGATGAAGTTGATTGTGAACTTGCCTTAAGCGCCTTTTTAGCAGCGTGATGGGCCGTATTTGTATGATGTGTAATCAGTAAACTTGCGCCAACTAAAACTAAAATGATGGCCAATGTAGCAATACCGGTTATGAAAAAGCGTTTATATGCGTTAAACATGAAGCCCTCCTCGTGAAACTTATCTTTTTAATTGTACCAAAAAATTATGACAGTCGCTTTTAATTTGTGCTTTAAAGGTTACAAGTAGTACAATTTATTAAAATGAAGTCAGGAGGTGTTAGTCACGTCGCATGTTGATATGGCTGAAAATTATGAGTACAGTTATTAATCGTGGTCCAGTTCACGAACGCCTGCAGATCGGGCTCTTACTAGCTTTGAATTCAGGATTTGTGGATTCTTACACATTTCAATATCATGGAGAACGTTTTGCTAGTTTGCAAACAGGAAACGTGATTCAAGCTGGGTTCAATGTTGCGCACGGAAATTTTTCAACAGCATTGACTTTCTTTTGGCCAATCTTATTTTTCGCAATTGGTGCAGCATTTAACGTGGTGATGAAAAAAATCATGCCGGCCAAGCGTTTATCGCAACAACAGCACAGTGTTCTAGTTGAGTTAATCGGAATTGCAGTTGTTGTATTATTTGCCGAACAATTGCCAAACGCATTCTTCACAGGATTCCTATCATTTTTCTTAGCTATCCAGCTCGACGCGTTCCCAAAGATTCAAGGATTGCCATTTATGAGTGTGATGTCGACAGGTAATATTCGCAATGTTGGAACCAACTTAATGAATTTTGTCTACACGCGCGATCGTAAGTTCCTGCGCGATGGTGGATTATTCTTGGTCATCGTCTTGTTCTTCTTTGTTGGAGCTTTCATTTCGGCATTGCTGGTGAAAGTCATGGGCTCGATGACGTTGCTTGGCTCGAGTGTGATTGTCTTTGTGATCTTTATGCTACTGTTTGAACACAAGGAAGCGCAAGTTTGATCAGGATAAAGGTGTTCGTTGGAAGTTCCATAAATTCTCCTAATATCATTTCAGAGCAAATGAGGTTATAATGGCCTTAGGAATGAACGGAGGAAACCAAATGTTTGATAACGTACAAACTAGTCGGCGCGCTTTAATTACCTTTGAAGTATTGAACAGTGTCACCCATGGCCTTGGGTTTATTTGGGCAGTGATTGCGTCTGTCATCTTGGTCGTCCGGGCTTCAATTATGCAGGTATCAACCTTTGAGAAAGTTGCGATTGTTTTATATATCATTGGCTTGATGGGGTTCTTGCTTGCTTCAACGCTTTTCCACGCATTGATTTTTACAAAGGCAGCCAAGCTGTTCCAAATTTTTGATCACTCTGGAATTTACCTTGTGATTTTGGGAACATACACGCCTTTCACTTGGATTGCGATGCATAATGCAGTCGGCTTTACCATTTGGGGCATTCTGGCTGCACTTACAGTTGGCGGAATTATCTATGACGTCTTTTTGGTTGGCCGATTCAAATGGCTATCAACGACTATCTATCTTGTGATGGGTTGGATGATGGCAGTGGCCTTTCCAACGATTTGGCACGCCATTCCACATTCTGCATTCTGGCTATTAGTCGCCGGCGGAATCACCTACTCAGTTGGGGCAATGGTTTACATGTCAAAGCGCCCATCTAGTCACTTGATTTGGCACTTCTTTGTCCTTGCTGCAACAGTGTTGATGTATGCAAGTGTCTATATTAGTCTATTTTAATCAATTAAGAATTCACATTTTTCAATGATGTGGGTTCTTTTTCTTTGGAGGAGTAAATAATCAGGCGCCAAATGTTATACAATTAGAATTAGTACAGAGCATATAAGGGGGTATCAAATGTTAGTCACAAAAGAAATTCAAGAATATTTTGATCAGGCCAACCAAATTGTGTTTATGACGGGAGCGGGAGTTTCAACTCTTTCGGGGATTCCAGATTATCGGTCGAAGGGAGGAATCTATGACGGAGTAAGTTTGCAGCCAGAGTATTTATTGAGTGCAACGGCTTTTAAACGCGAACCGGAAAAGCAATATCAGTTTATGCTGGACAATATGTATTTTCCAGATGCAAAGCCAAATATTGTGCATGAAAAAATGGCGATTTTGACGCAACAGAAACGGGCTAAGATTATTACTCAAAATGTGGATGACCTCCATGTGAAGGCGGGTGGTGATCCAGAGCGGTTAATTAGTTTTCACGGGTCGTTGTATGATATTTATGCGCCGGTGGATGGAGAGCGCGAACCATATCAAAATTATTTAGAGTCAATGTATCGGCAAGATGGAGCAATTTTGCGGCCGAATATTACCTTTTACGAAGAGATGCCTTTTGAGATTGAGAAATCGGCGCAATGGGTACAAGAGGCGGATTTAATTGTGGTTGTTGGGACAAGTTTTCAGGTGTATCCTTTCGCAGGAATGTTACGGTATGCTCATACGCAGACGCCAATTATCGGAGTCAATCTAGAAGAAATCAAAACTAGTTTTGCAGTTGAGCAAATAATCGGTGATGCGGGCGAATTCTTTTCCGAGTTGAAAATTTAAGAGTGCATGAATAAAACACTTGCCAATTGAATGGGTTAAACGTACAATAAACTCATGGCAATGTACTAAAGAGTAGCCTGTCAGGGTTGTTTAGCGAGTGTGCGAAATGGTGAGAGCGCATCGGCCCAGCAGTTGAAAGTAGCTAGTACGTCGAATCGGTGAAAATAAGTAGTCGGTTCCGTTTTCCGCGTTAAGGAAGTTGAGATAGTGGATTTATTCCGCTAATTCAGGTGGTACCGTGATTAAGTCGCCCTGATGAATGCATTTAATGTGTTCGTCGGGGCGTTTTTTAATTCAGTAGCGCAATACTGTTGTAAGTTATGACACTGTGTAGGTTATGAAATGCTTTCAATTAAATGACCAAAATTTTCATAATTCAGGTGATCAGCGGAGCGATTCTGTCGTCGGATGACCAGCCCTTGCCGAATCTAGGCGAACCTTTCCACGCGTGCTTTAGCGCCGTGAAATTGGCAAATTATTTTGCCATTCGACGTGACTCGTGCAGGGCCA
>JAITPD010000029.1 GCA_031289615.1 Lactobacillaceae bacterium
AAATCATTGACGTTGACTTAAACAATTATAGATTAGCCATTTGGCTAATCAAAAACAAAAATGGAACCAATGAATAACAAACAAATGTTATTCATCAGTCCCAAATATTATAGAACCAACCTTATGAAAAAGCCGGGCAGGGTGCTCGGCTTTTTGTATAATTAATTAATAGCCTTCATATCACAAACTAAACTTCCAACAAACGTGCACGCAACGCATCATCTGCCGCCGTAATATAAAGTCCGTAAATGCCACGCTTCATCAAAACATCCAGCACATTGAACATGATTGTTTGCTTCAGCATTTCGATATTGGCAGGGTCCGTCAGCTCAGGGTGACGCTTATAAATCTCGGTATGCGTCACTTTATCCGGGTTCACAACAATTCGGTCAGTCGTCGCATCGTATTCAAACGGCGGTCCCAAAATCACACCAACATAATTGAGGTCGAAGCCTTGAATCGTGTAAATCGAGCCAACCTCATTGATCGACTCAGGACGCTCGGCCCATGGCGTTGGCTGAACATCGTATTCGTCCCACGGCAAATTAAAGTCATCCATGGTGACATTGTGCTCGCCAGCTGAAGTTCGTTGAAATCCGGTTGTTGCCACTACGCGAGAGAGGCCGACTTCGGCATTCTTTTGTTGAATTAAAGCATATAAAGCAGCAGCTCGGTCAAAAATTTTAAAATCATAAGTTCCTAAATCAGCCGGCCGAGGATGAATCTCTCCAGTTGTTAAGGTGTTAATCCAGTCAAGAATGGCTTGAGGTGCTTGCATGCGATATTGTGTATCAAGATGTAAAAATTCATGAGGGTAAGGCGCAACTATGCGAGTCAGCATTTCTCGATCCCAGTACATCTTGGTTTGCATTACTTGTTTAAAATCGAACACCACGATCACGACTTTTGCTAGCTTAATCAGCTCTTCTAGTTGATTGATTTGCGTGAATTTAATGTATGGCTCGGGCTTTGACAGCAGCAGATGGCCCTCATCAATCAGGATAATGTCATACGTCTTATCAGTCTTGTACGCGTTATTAATGAGCGAAGTTGGCCGGACATAATCGGCTTTGCGTAGATTAGGCTGTTCCTTAGCTAGCTCCTGATACACCTTGAGCAACTCTGGGTGGTTGACCGTAAAAATGCTGTTTGTCTGAGCAAATTTTCCATTCTGATCCTTTAAATCCTGAAACAGTTTAGTAAGAATTACGCTTTTACCTGCGCCAGCTTCTCCTTCGATAATTGCGACGGCCGGAGAATCTTGGACTAAGTGTTGTCCGATAAAATTTTCGAGCTGTGCGATTTGTTGGATCTGTTCGGGGGTTAATTCCGCAACGTTAAATTTGGTCAGAGCTGAATTGTTAAGCATTGTGTGAACCTCCTTTCAAGGCAAGTTTGTTTTTATTATACCCCGTGCGAAGGATGTTGGAGATTGTTATAAGAAATATTCCTTTATCTTTTAAAATAAATGAAATTCAGAGTACACTAACATTGTGCCCTTTGGTTGATCAGCGTAGTGAATCTGATCAACCAAAACGCACACACCATTTGCAATTTTTAAATATCGAAGGGAACGCTGATGTTATATATTATTGGATTGCTCGCTGGATTTATTCTGGCCAACCAGAGCCCAATTAACGCGAAATTAGGTGCCATTTTCAAGTCACCATTTCGATCAAGCTTGATTTCATTTTTAGTTGGAACTGTCTTTTTGAGTTTAACATATTTTATTTCAGGACAGCATGCTAATAACCTACTTACAATTGCCGGTCAAAACCCATGGTGGATCTGGACTGGTGGTATTTTTGGGTTCTTTTATCTGACGTCAAATATCCTGATGTTTCCAAAACTTGGAGCTATTCAAACGATTATTTTGCCAATCTTGGGACAAGTTCTGATGGGTGAAGCAATTGATACGTTTGGCCTGTTTGGTGCAGAACGCATGCCGCTTGGGATGATGAAAATTTTCGGGATTCTCGCTTTGTTCGTTGGAATATTTGTGGCGGTCGTCTTGGTTAATTTAAGGGAATCGAAACGTGAAGAACAAATTGATGAAAAAGGAGAGACATCTGTAGAGCTGAATTTATGGCGGGTGTGGGGCGTAGTTGCTGGTGCACTTTCGGCGATTCAACAAGCGGTCAATGGTCACTTAGGCCAAGCGCTTGGTTCGCCAGTTGCGAGTTCGGTGGTGTCGTTCGTCGTTGGAACGGTCGTGATCTTTGTGGTCGTCTTGGTGCGTGACAAATCCTTCAAACCAACGGGACTAAGCCTAAAAGGGCAACCTTGGTGGATCTTTCTAGGTGGGATAATGGGAGCATTGTTCGTTCTTGCCTCGGCTTATCTGGTGCCAAAACTCGGCGCCGGAATTACGGTGACGCTCGGGCTATTTGGTTCAATCATTGGATCAATGTTCGTGTCGCAGTTTGGATTGTGGCGGTCATTTAAGAATCGTGTGACCTTAATTCAAATCATCGGAATCGTGATTATGGCGGCCGGAGTAGTTTTGATTAAGTTTGGATAATATTAAAAACAAAAATCCTGTCAATTTCTGGCAGGATTTTTAAGTTGGTTAGTTCGCCCAAGCTAAAACAGTGGTGAACAAGCTAAAGTAATTCCCGTGCTATAATGTACTTAAATAAGTATTGTGGAGGTGGCTTAAATGGCAGAAGGAAATATCAATTCAATTCGCGCGTTCATTAACGACATTGATGACGAGGATGTTCTTGAGCAAATCGACCAACTAATTGAGGAACGCCGGAAGGTCCTCGTTGATGGACAAAAAAATACAGATTAAATTATTAACTAAAAATGGTTGACAAATCGGCGAAAGATTTCTAAAATTATTAATTGTGATGAAGAAATTTTTCGTTATCATTCCGAATTAGCTCAGTTGGTAGAGCACACGACTGTTAATCGTGCTGTCGTCGGTTCGAGCCCGACATTCGGAGTAATCAAAGATAACGTGGGAAGCAAGGTTAAATTGTGAATCGCGTTTACGAATTAGTGTTGGGACAATTTGTCTCAGCCTTTTAATTTTTGCAAATTTAGCCAAAATTAGATTTCAAGGCTACTTTATGTTCCTGTTAAGTTCATTCGCTTACAATAAATAACAACCAAGACCGGTTGTGGAATACTGTGTTGCGGTTGATCAGCGTAATGAAAGTAATTTTAAGTGCACACACTGGTCATTTTTCACTTGCGTGGTGGATTTTCAATAATGATAGTATGTGGCGACACGGTCCCATTCGACTTTACATTTTTGCAAAATGAGTCGAATTGGTGCCGCTACCTCGCTCGATCACCTACTATCATCATTTCAAACCACCACGCCTTAAATAAAATGACTGAGTGTTTAGTATAGCGTTGATCAGCGGAGCGATTCTGTCGTCGGATGACCAGCCCTTGCCGAATCTAGCCGAACCTTTTCACGCGTGCTTTAGCGCCGTGAAATTGGCGAATTATTTTGCCATTCGGCATGAATCGTGCAGGGCAAATCCGAACGTAAAGAATCTTTAGCGAAGCTGATCAACCCGAGCACAACAGAATAACCAACACACTTTGCTAAATTCATAGTTTGTTCGCTTGCTATCTTATGCTCGTGAACATACAATTAAGGAATAATATAATAAGAAGAGGTATCCGTATGGCAGTCAAAGATATTAATGACCAAACTTTTGCTGAGGCAACCGCCACCGGTGTGAGTATTACTGACTTTTGGGCAACATGGTGTGCTCCTTGTAAGATGCAAGGACCAGTCATCAGCGCGTTAGCAAATCAAGTAAAAGACGTCGATTTTTTCAAGATTGATGTTGACGAAAACAAAGAAACCGCATCAGAACTTGGTATTCGTGCAATTCCAACTCTTATTATCAAAAAAGATGGCGAAATTGTGGAACGATTGACGGGTTATACGCCAGCACCGCAACTCACTGAGATTTTGAATAAATATACCGATCAATAAAGGGAAACGAACATGAAGACAACAATTTTGAACAATGGCGTTGAGATGCCGATGATTGGTTTTGGAACTGATTTGGCAAATGACACATTACCATATAATGAAGTAATGGATGCTGCAGTTGAAGCAGGGTATCGTTTGTTTGACACGGCTTCAATTTATGGGAATCAGCCACAACTTGGTGAATATTTAAAGCAATCAGAATTGCAACGCGAAGATTATTTTTTGACTTCAAAGGTTGCTCAAACTGAACAAGGCTACGAGCAAACGTTGGCAGCCTTTAAGCAAACGGCCAAAGAATTACAGACAGATTATCTAGATTTGTATGTTGTGCACTGGCCAAAGTTTGGTCCGTTCTTTGAAACGTGGCGTGCATTGGAACATTTGTATAAGGAAGGCCATGTGCGTGCAATCGGGGTTTCTAACTTTGAAGTGCATCATTTGGATCGCCTTTTGACGCAAGCAACAGTCACTCCAGCAGTTGATCAAATTGAAACGCATCCATACTTCAATCAACACGTGTTGCATGATTACTTGGGCGAATTAAGCATTCAACATCAAGCGTGGTCACCACTTGGCCGAGGAGCTGTTTTGCAAGATCCAACGCTGCAGACTATCGCGGAACGTTACGGAGTGTCAGTCGCGCAGGTTATTTTGGCGTGGCACACCCAACAAAACGTCGCTGTGATTCCTAAATCTGGTAATCCAGAACGAATGAAGCAAAACTTGACGCTTGATTTTAAGTTGACGGTCAAGGATTTGGCGCGCATCAACGCTTTGCAACGTGGCGAACGCATCATGGGTGCTCCTGACGAAAATTACACTGAGGACAAGTGGTAACACGATGGTTAAGCAAGGCAGTTTTGCCCGCACTGCTAAAACGAAACGGGTTCGTTCAATCAAGCAGAAGAAGCAAACTGACAATTCTGCTAGCATTGACGATAAACAAATTAATGATTATCTAATTGTGCGCTACCATTTGACGCAACACGCAAAGCAAGCGCCGGTCGTGGAAGAGACGATGTTACGTTTTTTCAATGTGTTTATGAGCCAAGACGAATCAGAAAATGTGTGGCGAGTGGATGTGATGTTACCCAAGACATTGGTGGCAATTGGAAATCAAGTTCCGTGGCAATTTTATTATTTGGTTGCGAATGAATGGGAGCGGTTTGCCCAGTTCCTAGCAAAAGAAGTTCCGGCAGTTCCTCTGCAAGTTAAAAAAATTGTGACTGACCTGACTGAAACACAAACGGTGGAAATTTTTGCTAAGCATCTTGCGTTGAACTGGTTCATTAGTCAATTTGGTGCGGATCAAGCGAAGTTAACGCAAATTACAGAAGCGCAGGTGCAAGCCTTGCAGGAAAGTTTTATTGCTGAAGAAAAAGTGGCTTGGGACAAGGTGGCAATTGTTTATTCACAGGTTGAAAAGGTCGTCGTTGGTAACGAAACTGACGATAAGACGAAGCAATGGATTGCGGACTTAGAAAAAATAAATATTTAATTGGTAAAAGTAATTGACATTTAGTTTTCTACTTGGTAAGATATATAAGTTGTTTAAGCCAAACAGGCAAGACATCTATGCGGATGTGGCGGAACTGGCAGACGCGCAGGATTTAGGTTCCTGTGTCCTTGTGGCGTGCAGGTTCGATTCCTGTCATCCGCATTTATATCTATCAAGCCGACTTAGCTCAGTTGGCAGAGCACTTCACTAGTAATGAAGGGGTCGCTGGTTCGAATCCAGTAGTCGGCATTGGCTTGATAAATATGAATAGCCATATTAAATATTTTATGCACCTGTAGCGCAACTGGATAGAGTGTCTGACTACGAATCAGAAGGTTGCAGGTTCGAGTCCTGCCAGGTGCATTAAGATAAGATAGATAAGAAAAGGGGGTCGGATTTCCGGCTCCTTTCTCTTTTTTTATATTACTAAATAATCTATGAAATGATGTAGGCGAAAATGTTCAATAAAATTAAATCTTTTAAATTACCATTGCTAGCTTTAATTACCCTAATGATGGGCTTTTTAACCACATGGCTCTGGCAAGTTATGGAAAAACGCATATTGATGAGATCAGGAGCTTTAGTGTATCAACAGTGGCACAAAGCTTTTCTCAATGAACTGATCAATGTTTTAACGAGGCCGAGAATTTGGTTGGGAATCATCTGGCTAGCAATATTTTTTCTAGCACTCATTTTAATTTTCAATAACTTTGATTTTGCCATCGCCACTTATGGCATTTTGAGTGTGGGGATTGGAATTGCAATTTATTATAAGAACAAGTTGCGTTTCGAACCAATCTTGCCATCTGATTTAAAAGAATTGAAAAGCTTTGGGTCGTTGTTAGCGATGGTTCCTAAATGGGTCCCACTTGCGACAGTACTAACGTTTGTTGTGCTGGGTCTAATCATTGCCGGCCTGCGATTCTTACGAGTTAAAAAGCAATTGCGCTATCTAGGACTTATCAATCGGTCATTACTTCAGCGTAATCTTGTGCACGGAATTGTCACGGTCCTTTTGTTGGGAATAATTTGGCTGCCATTTGGAATTAATCAAAAGTATATTATTGATTTTTATGCAAATATTACCCGTTATAAGCCAGTCACGTATGATCAGGATGTCAATATTGAAGTGATTGGGCCATTGCAAACTTTTTGGGTTAATCGAGTATCAACAATGATGGATCAACCGACCGGATATTCTAAAGCAACCATGAAGAAGTTAGCGAATAAATATACCCAGATTGCGGCCGAAAATAACGCCCATAAAACGACAACTTTTAAGGGGCAAACGGTAATGTATATTTTAAGTGAGTCGCTGATTGATCCAAAGATTGTGCCAAAGCTCACGACAGATAAAAATCCAATGGTTAATATCGAACAAATTATGCAAAGCCAGGCCAGTGTTAGTGGGACGATGATTTCGGCCAGCTATGGTGGTGGGACAGCAAATATGGAGTACATGACGCTCACGGGGATGCCGATAAACAATCTTGCTTCAACAGTGACGACGCCATATGTGCAGTTGACAGGAAATGTTAAAGCAATGCCTAACATTACGAACCTCTTTGATGAGAAAGCTGTTCTACATCCATTTGTAGGAACGATGTACAACCGTCAAGAATCTTATCGCGAAATGGGAATTGATAATTTTTACACAACTGATTCAAAGAGTGCGGGACCGCTCAAGCAACTTGAGAAGTTTCCAGGGGGCTACACCAAAGACAGCGCTGCATATGATGATTTGTTAAATTTGGTGTCGACTAATTCTAATAAGAGCCAGTTTTTACAGTTGATGACGATGCAAAACCATTTGGGCTACGACAATAAGAGTTATCCAGCTGAATACCGAGTTGATATCACTGGTAAGGTACCAAATGCAGATAAGAGTGCAATGCAAACGTATTTGGAAGGTGTGAATGCCACTGATATTGCGACGAAAGATTTGATTGACAAGCTAGATAAGTTGAGTCGCCCGGTAACAATGGTATTCTATGGTGATCATTGGCCAGTCGCCTTTAGTTATATGGATCCCAAAAAGGAAGAGACAGGTATTTTGACGCATTCGACGCCGTACTTTATCTATCAAAATCCTGCTGCGAAAAAAGTAAATGGCACAGGTGAATTAAACAAGAATCATAGTTATTCTGCGCCAAGTGACTTTGCAAGTGAAATGCTCACTGTTTCGAATGCCAAGGTTTCGCCGTATTTTGCACTAGAGCAAAGGTTTAACAAGTTGATTCCGACGATTGCTAATTATACGCGGTCTGAGAATGGACAGCTTCAATTTGTTGATGCGAAAGGCAAGTTGATTGACGAAAACAAGCTGACTAAGAAGCAAAAGGCGTTGCTGCATGATTTGCGTTTGGCTCAATATGATGCTGCAGAAGGTGAAAATTATTTGACCAAGCTGGATTTTTACAAGATAACTAAATAGTTTGAGCTAGGTAAAAGAGATCGGCTTGCTGGTCTCTTTTATTGTAGTTTTGGTCATTTTTCACTTGCGTAGTGGCTTTTCGATAAAGATAGTAAGTGGCGACACGGTCCCATTCGACTTTTAATTTCGGTAGCCGAAATTTAGTCGAATTGGTGCCGCTACCTCGCGTTATCACCTACTATCATCATCTCAACCCACCACGCTTTGAATAAAATGACTAAGTTTGCTGTTCAGCGAAGCGATTCTGTCGTCGGATGACCAGCCCTTGCCGAATCTAGGCGAAACTTTTCACGCGCGCTTTAGTGCCGTGAAATTGGCAAATTATTTTGCCATTCGGCATGAATCGTGCAGGGCAAATCCGAAACGTAAAGAATCTTTAGCGGAGCTGATTCGCACAACAGCTTCAAATTTCACAACTATTACTTTTTCACCTAATAATTAGGTTATCTTCGCGAATTCTATTATAATTAAGTCAAGATTGGTCAAAGATTTACGATAAAATAGATTTAGGAGGTATCAAATGGCTGAAAAAAACATGTCAGACATCATCGAAGCCTATCTTTTGCAGCTACTTGCCGGAGAAACGCGCACTGAAATTCAACGTTCAGAGCTTGCGCGGAGATTTGATGTTGTACCTTCACAGATTAATTATGTTATCAATAGCCGATTTTCAATGCGCAACGGCTATATTGTTGAATCGAAACGAGGTGGTGGCGGATACATTCGGATTGAAAAGGTATCGTTACTCCAAGAGCATGATTGGATTGACCAGTTGATGCATGAGATTGGAGCGCATATTACGCCACGAACTGCGCAGAAGATTTTGAGTTTATTATTAGATGAAAAATTTATTACGCGCCGTGAAAGTGAATTGACAATGGCGATGCTGAATCGTGAAGCCCTTGATGTTGGAAATGTTGAGGTTTCAGACGTGATTCGCGCTCAATTGTTAAAAAGCTTCTTGAACCGACTTAGATTTGAAAAAACAAAGGAGTCCTAAAATGGAAAATGAATATACTCCCAGTGCTCAGAACGTGTTAGTTTTAGCACAAGAACAAGCAAAGTACTTTAAGCATCAAGCGGTGGGGACTGAACATCTCTTGCTTGCTTTGGTGATTGAAAAAGATGGAATTGCCAGCAAGGTCTTGAGCCAATTTGGAATTGTGGAAGATGCAATTCGTGAAGAGATTGAAGGATTTATCGGCTATGGTAGCGTTTCGCGTGCGGAACAAGGTTATCGGCCTTATTCGCCTAAAGCAGCAGAAATTTTGACGATTGCTGCAGCGGAAGCCAAGCGTTTGAAGTCTGGCAAAATCGGGACAGAACACTTGTTGACAGCTTTGGTCACAGATGATGCAATTTTGTCATCACGGATTTTGATGGAGCTAGGAACTAACCCGGACGAGATTCGCCGAACGGTTTTGCGCAAGCTTGGAATTGAAGAACGTCCTCAACCAAAAGGACGCAACGGTCGACCAGCAACTGGGCAAAAAGCACCAGAAGGAACACCAACCCTGGATTCATTGGCTCGTGATTTGACTGAACAAGCCCGTGAAAATAAGATGGATCCTGTCATTGGGCGATCATCTGAAGTTAAGCGTGTCATCCAAATTTTGTCGCGTCGGACCAAGAATAACCCTGTTTTGATTGGTGAGCCCGGAGTTGGAAAGACGGCGATTGCTGAAGGATTGGCCCAAAAAATTGTGGCTGGGGATGTTCCTGAAGACTTGGCAAACAAGCGCCTGATGATGCTCGATATGGGTGCGCTGGTTGCTGGAACTAAATATCGTGGTGAATTCGAAGACCGCCTTAAGAAGATTATCGAAGAAATTTATGCGGATGGTCAGGTGATTTTGTTCATTGACGAGCTGCATACTTTGATTGGTGCTGGTGGTGCAGAAGGTGCGATTGATGCATCAAATATTTTGAAGCCAGCACTTGCTCGTGGCGAATTGCAAACAATTGGAGCTACAACGCTGGATGAATATCAAAAGTATATCGAGGCTGATGCTGCATTGGAACGTCGGTTTGCACAAGTGCAAGTCAATGAACCAAATGAAGCTGATGCGATTGAGATTTTAAAGGGGTTGAAGCCACGTTATGAGGCACATCATCAAGTTGCGATTTCTGACGATGCAGTGGTTGAAGCTGTGAAGTTGTCTGTTCGTTACATTTCAGATCGTTTCTTGCCAGACAAGGCCATTGATATCATGGATGAAACGGCAGCCAAGGTGCGAATTGATCGGACTGGTCATCAAACGCCAATTGCTAAGATTGAGCAGAAGTTAAATTCATTGCGCGAAGAAAAGGATGCGGCGATTGAGAAGCTTGACTTTGAGCTGGCCGCCCAGATTCGTAAGAAGGAAATGGCGCAAAAGAAGCGTTTGGACAAGTTCAAGGATCAACAAAACTTGGATGCTTCATATGAACTTGAAGTGACACCAGAAGACATTGCAGAAGTGGTTTCAGAGCAAACGGGAATTCCATTGACGCAGTTGGAAAAGAGCGAACAAGCGCGTTTATTGAATCTCGAAAATGTTTTGCACGAACGCGTGGTTGGCCAAGACGAAGCGATTTCAGCAATTGCGCGTTCAATTCGTCGGGCTCGTTCAGGATTGAAGGATCCAGATCGGCCAATTGGAACGTTTATGTTCTTGGGACCTACTGGAGTTGGAAAGACGGAGCTGGCAAAGGCTTTGGCTGCAGCGATGTTTGGTTCTGAAGACAACATGATTCGGGTTGACATGTCTGAGTATATGGAAGCCTATTCAACGAGCCGTCTGATTGGTTCTGCGCCGGGTTATGTCGGTTATGACGAAGGTGGTCAGTTGACGGAAAAGGTGCGCCGGAATCCGTATTCAGTTTTGTTGCTAGACGAGGCTGAAAAAGCGCATCCGGACGTTTATAATTTGATGTTGCAAGTCTTTGATGATGGTTATTTGACTGATTCAAAGGGACGCAAGGTTGATTTCCGTAACACGATCATTATCATGACTTCTAATTTGGGAGCAACTCGTTTGCGTGATGAAAAGTCGGTTGGGTTCGGCGCTACGAATAACGCTGATGATTATGACAAGATGAATTCAGTGGTGCGCAAGACTTTGAAGGAAGCTTTCCGCCCAGAATTTATCAACCGAATCGATGAAGTGGTGGTCTTCCATGCGTTGAACAAGCAGGAGTTGCATCAAATCGTTAAGCTGATGGCAACGTCAACGTTGAAGCGAATTGCAGATCAAGGATTTGATGTGAAGATTACTGCGGCGGCAATTGATGTTGTGGCAGAGGCCGGCTTTGATCCAGAGTACGGGGCACGGCCAATTCGTCGGGCTTTGCAGCAAAAGGTTGAAGATCGCTTGAGTGAGGAATTGCTCGCCGGTAAGATTACGATGAATGATACGGTGACGATTGGCGCAAAACGTGGTGAGATCACTGTGACGGTGAAGAATAACCAGATTGAGGCTGAGAAAGCACCAGTAAAGTAAAATACAATTGCTGTAAGAAAAAATTAATAAAAACAATTGTCAATTTTGTTGTTCTGTAGAGGCCAAATCCGTTCTGGAGGTTGGCTTCTTTTTTATGAAATAAAGATATTGAACTTCATAGGAAAATCTCAAAAAAATCGGGGGGGGGTACAGAATACAACCTATTTTAACCTTATAAAGGGAGTACAGTAAACCTATATTATGAAAGCGTTTACAAAAAAGATAAAGGAGAACGAAATGGCTGAATTTAAATTATGCAAAAAAATGGCGCAGGCACTGGCACTGTTAGCGGTAATAGTTGGTGGTGCAGTTGCACCGATGGCGGGAGTGGTAATCCCGGGTCTGCAACAATCAGTAGCGTATGCAGATGCAGATTCTTATTACGGGACTACACACTATACTATTAGTGGTGGTATTTTAACGTTGGATGGTGGGGAGTTACCTAATGATTCAGGTGGCGGGAATTCACCTTGGTATTATGATACAAGCATCACTAAGGTTGTTATAAGCGGAACGGTAAAGGCTGCAAGCGACTCTATTACTTTGTTTCAGGGGTTAAGTAACGTTACCAAATTTGTAGGATTAGAGAATTTAAATACGAGTAGTGTGTATGCGGCAAATTACATGTTTTATGGCTGTACTTCATTAGAAAGCTTGGATATTTCGAGCTTCGATACAACAGTGTGGGCTTATACGTATGGGATGTTTGAGGGTTGTTCGAATCTAAAAACTTTATTGTTGCCCGATTTCAATACACGGCACATATATTACATGCAACAGATGTTTGCAGGTTGTTCGTCTTTAGAAACCCTTGATTTAACAGGGATGAAAACAACTGCTGCAACGAGCCAAATGGCATGGGCGTTTGATGGATGTACTTCATTGTGGAAAATCACATTTGGACCTGATTTCTGGTTTGTTGGTTCGTACAATGGTTTGCCAGGTCCATCTGAAGGAACAGTGTTTGATGGTGGATATACAACTTTTTCAAGTCAATGGCGTGAGGTTGGAACCGGTACAGATCATGCGCCGAATGGTGATGAGGTATCAGGTGGCAATATTCCAGGGTACCAAAATGCTCATACTGGAGAGACACATACGTATGTTTGGCAGGGAATCCGGCCACCAGATGGGCAGACGAATGTTGACTACACCGTTGAGCCGAGCTATACCATCACGATTCCAGCGTCGATTACAATTGCAAATGACACTAAAAAAGGAAGCGGGAATGTTGTCTTGGGCGAGTATCCAAAGTTGCCTTATGATGAAAGTCTCATCACGATCGGCGTGACTTCAGCTAATTGGAAGCTGACGAATGCGCCTCATGATACTGCGGGTGTTGCTTATCTCTTTGGAACCGAGGATGGCGATGATGATTTGAGTACGGGAGACACGTTTGCGTTTACGGCTGATGGAACAGATGACGAGTCACAAGTGCAAACGGTTTACGCAACTTTGCCGAGCGGTTCACAATTCAAGTATGCTGGAACTTACACAGATACGGTGAATTATACGATTAGTACGGGTGAACCAAACGCATAATTAAAATGTCAATAATACTAAGAGTTCCAAAACGTTGAGCACCAACAGCGCAAAACAGCAAGCATAACCCTTGAAAAAGGGTTGAAAAATTGGTATACTAATCATAGTTTAACTGTGTATTTAAAGGGGTTTTTAGGAAATATTGTCCCTAAATGCCCATATAGCAAGGATGATAACAATTCAGAAATTTGGCTTGTTATTGTCTTTTTTGCGCTTAAAAACAGGTAAAATACACAATTTGTAACTAAACTGTAATATTTTACTTGGTACACAGTGACCAAAATTTAAGTGAGGTGGAAAACTTGGCAGAACATCATTTAGTTAAATATGGTAAACACCGGGTTCGTCGTTCATATGCGCGAATTAAGGAAGTTTTAGAGTTACCAAATTTGATTGCGATTCAAAAAGATTCCTATGACTGGTTTATGGACGAAGGATTGAGCGAGATGTTTAACGACATTTTGCCAATCGAAGACTACCAAGGTAAGTTGACTTTGGAATTCGTCGATTACAAGTTAAAGGACGAGAAGTATAGTGTCGAAGAAGCTCGAATGCACGATGCAAATTATTCAGCTCCTTTGGAAGTCACTTTACGTTTGACTAACCATGAAACGGGAGAAATCCAAGAGGACGCAATCTTCTTTGGTGATTTCCCTAAGATGACCCCTGGTGGAACTTTTATCATCAACGGAGCAGAACGAGTAATCGTTTCTCAATTGGTTCGTTCACCAGGTGTGTACTACAATGTTGAAAATGACAAGAACGGTCGCCCACACTATGGAACTACCTTTATTCCATCACGTGGAGCTTGGCTTGAATACGAAACTGACGCCAAGGGATTGAGCTATGTGCGAATTGACCGGACGCGTAAGTTGCCTGTTACTGAGTTGGTTCGTGCACTTGGCTACGGATCTGATCACGAAGTTTTGCAAATCTTGGGTGATCAATACGATTCAATCAATTTGACTCTTGAAAAAGACGTGCACAAAGATGTCAATGATTCGCGAGTTGAAGAAGCTTTGAAGGACATCTTTGAAAAGTTGCGTCCAGGAGAGCCGAAGACGGTTGATGCATCACGTAATTTGTTGGATGCACGTTTCTTTGACCCAAAGCGTTATGACTTGGCACCAGTTGGTCGGTACAAGATCAACAAGAAGTTGGCTTTGGAAAACCGTTTGCTTGGATTGACACTTGGCGAAACTTTGGCTGATCCAGATACTGGTGAAGTCATTGCTGCCAAGGGTACTGTCATTGATAAGCAAGTTTTGGGAACTTTGAAGCCTTTCTTGCAGAATAAAGACTTCAAGACTGTGACTTACACACCATCTGATGACGCTGTTGTCACTACACCAATGGTTTTACAAACGATTTTGGTTCAAGATCCTTCAGATCCAGAAAACGTTTTGCCAATTATTGGGAACGGTCAAATTGCAGCAGGAACTCGAACTGTTCAACCAGCTGATATTATCGCTGGTATGAATTATTTCTTGAACTTACCTTATGGAATTGGAAATGTTGACGATATTGACCACTTGGGAAATCGTCGTATTCGCCGTGTTGGTGAGTTGTTGCAAAACACATTCCGTATTGGTTTGACACGGATGGAGCGTGTTGTTCGCGAACGAATGACTACTCTTGATCCAGAAACTGTTAAGCCTCAACAATTGATCAATATTCGTCCTGTTGTGGCTGCTGTGAAGGAATTCTTTGGTTCATCACAACTTTCACAATTCATGGACCAAACTAATCCTTTGGGTGAATTGACGAACAAGCGTCGTCTGTCAGCCCTTGGACCTGGTGGGTTGACTCGTGATCGTGCCGGATATGAAGTTCGAGATGTGCACTATACGCACTATGGTCGAATGGACCCAATCGAAACGCCTGAAGGACCTAACATCGGGTTGATTAATTCATTGGCCACTTACGGAAAGGTCAACAAGTATGGCTTCATCGAGACTCCATACCGTCGTGTTGACTGGGATTCACACAAGGTTACTGACCGAATCGACTATTTGACAGCCGATGAAGAAGATAACTTTACTGTTGCGCAAGGAAACTCAGTCTTGAACGAAGACGGTTCATTCGCAACTGAAACAGTTTTGGCTCGTCGCGGAGATGACAACATTGAAGTGTCAATTGACCAAGTCGATTACATGGACGTTTCTCCTAAGCAAATTGTTGCCGTTGCCACTGCTGCTATTCCTTTCTTGGAAAACGATGACTCAAATCGTGCCTTGATGGGAGCCAACATGCAACGTCAAGCGGTTCCTTTGATCAATCCACACGCTCCACTTGTTGGAACTGGAATTGAATACAAGGCTGCCCACGACGCCGGGGTTGCAATCATTGCAGCCAATGCAGGAACAGTTGAATACGTTGATGGACGTGAAATCCGCGTTCGTCGTGAAGATGGATCTTTGGACAGTTACAAGTTGATGAAGTTCCGTCGTTCAAATGCTGGTAAGAATTATAACCAACGCCCAATCGTCAAGGTTGGCGATGCGGTTGACGCCGATGAAGTCCTCGCTGACGGCCCTTCAATGGAACAAGGTGAATTGGCTTTGGGACAAAACCCATTGATTGCCTTCATGACTTGGCAAGGATATAACTTCGAAGATGCCATCATCATTAATGAACGTTTGATTCGTGATGATGTTTATACTTCGATTCACATTGAAGAATACGAATCAGAGGCCCGTGATACAAAGCTTGGCCCTGAAGAGTTCACTCGTGAGATTCCAAATACTGGTGAAGAACAGTTGCGTGATCTTGACGAAGATGGAACGATTCGCGTCGGAGCTGAAGTTGAAGATGGAGACATCTTGGTTGGTAAGGTTACACCTAAGGGAGTGACTGAGCTTTCAGCCGAAGAACGTTTGTTGCACGCCATCTTTGGTGAAAAAGCCCGCGAAGTTCGTGATACGTCATTGCGTGTGCCGCATGGTGGTGGCGGAGTGATCCAAGACGTTCGTGTCTTCACTCGTGAAAACGGTGACGAACTTGCTCCTGGTGTTAACCGGATGGTCCGTGTCTATATTGCCCAACGTCGTAAGATTCAAGTTGGTGACAAGATGGCCGGTCGTCACGGAAACAAGGGAACTGTTTCAGTCATTGTTCCTTCAGAAGATATGCCATTTATGCCAGACGGAACTCCAATCGACATTATGTTGTCGCCAATGGGTGTGCCATCTCGTATGAATATCGGACAAGTGCTTGAATTGCACCTTGGAATGGCTGCTCGCGAACTTGGTATCCACGTTGCTTCACCTGTCTTTGACGGGGCCCGCGACTCAGATATCTGGGAAGCGGTGAAGGAAGCTGGATTGCCAGCCGATGGAAAGACAATCTTGTATGATGGTCGGACCGGAGAAGCCTTTGACAAGCGTGTTTCTGTAGGAATCATGCACTATATGAAGTTGGCCCACATGGTCGACGACAAGATCCACGCTCGTTCAATCGGCCCTTACTCATTGGTTACTCAACAACCTCTTGGTGGTAAGGCACAATTCGGTGGACAACGTTTTGGAGAAATGGAAGTTTGGGCCCTCGAAGCTTATGGAGCCGCACACACCCTTCAAGAAATCTTGACTTACAAGTCAGATGACGTGATCGGTCGTGTTAAGACTTATGAAGCTATCGTTAAGGGTGAACAAATTCCTAAGCCGGGTGTACCTGAGTCATTCCGCGTGCTTGTTAAAGAATTGCAAGCATTGAGTTTGGATATGAAGGTATTGGACGGAGATGATCGTGAAATTGAGTTGCGTGAGATGGACGATGATGATTCTGTTGTCAATATCGAAGTCGCAACTGCTCAAGCCCAACGTTTGGCCCAAGAATTTGCGGCTGAAGGTGAAGCTGCTAAGGAAGCTGAAACTGCTGAAAAAGCTGAGCAGAATTAATTCCACGAGCACGTTTAAAACTAACTTGCAATGAATATAGGATCTAACTGAAAGGGGTCATAACATTGATTGATGTCAATAAGTTTGAAAGCATGCAAATTGGTTTGGCTAGCCCAGACAAAATTCGTAGCTGGTCTTATGGCGAAGTAAAAAAGCCAGAGACAATCAATTACCGGACACTCAAGCCTGAAAAAGATGGTTTGTTTGACGAACGGATCTTCGGACCAACTAAAGACTATGAATGTGCGTGTGGAAAATACAAGCGAATTCGTTATAAGGGAATCGTTTGTGACCGCTGTGGAGTTGAAGTAACTTCATCAAAGGTTCGTCGCGAACGTATGGGGCACATCGAATTAGCTGCTCCTGTTTCACACATTTGGTATTTCAAGGGAATTCCTTCACGGATGGGACTCGTTTTGGATATGTCACCACGTCAATTGGAAGAAGTAATTTACTTTGCTTCTTACGTTGTTACGAACGGTGGAGATACTCCTTTGGTCAACAAGCAATTGTTGTCAGAACGCGAATACCGTGAAAACAAAGCTCAATATGGTAACCAATTCGAAGCCAAGATGGGTGCCGAAGCCGTTAAAACTTTGTTGGCTGACGCTGATTTAGAAGGTGAAGTTGAACAATTGAAGGCCGATTTGCGTGAAGCCACTGGGCAAAAGCGTATTCGTGCCGTTCGTCGTTTGGACATTATCGAAGCCTTCGTAAAGTCAGGAAACAAGCCTGAATGGATGGTTATGGATGTCATTCCTGTCATTCCTCCAGACTTGCGACCAATGGTTCAATTGGAAGGTGGTCGTTTCGCCACTTCTGACTTGAATGACTTGTACCGTCGTGTTATCAACCGTAACAATCGTTTGAAGCGTTTGTTAGAGTTGAATGCACCTGGAATCATCGTGCAAAACGAAAAGCGGATGCTGCAAGAAGCGGTTGACGCCTTGATCGATAACGGTCGTCGTGGGCGCCCAGTTACTGGTCCTGGTAACCGTCCATTGAAGTCATTGTCACACATGTTGAAGGGTAAGCAAGGACGTTTCCGTCAAAACTTGCTTGGAAAGCGTGTCGATTATTCTGGACGTTCAGTTATCGACGTGGGACCTTTCTTGAAGATGAACCAAATGGGATTGCCTCGTCAAATGGCGATGGAATTGTTCCGTCCATTCATCATGAAGGAATTGGTCTCTCGTGAATTAGCCGGAAATATCCGTGCTGCTAAGCGTAAGATTGATCGTAAAGATGATGACGTAATGGATGTCTTGGAAGATGTGATTAAGGAGCACCCAGTTCTTTTGAACCGTGCCCCAACGTTGCACCGTCTTGGAATCCAAGCGTTCGAACCAGTGTTGGTTTCAGGTAAGGCGATGCGTTTGCACCCTCTTGTTACTGAAGCGTACAACGCCGATTTCGACGGGGACCAAATGGCCATTCACTTGCCTTTGTCTGACGAAGCACAAGCCGAAGCACGTTTGTTGATGTTGGCTGCTGGTCACATCTTGGCACCTAAGGATGGTAAGCCAATCGTTGCTCCTTCACAGGACATGGTTATTGGAAACTATTACTTGACGACTGAAGAATCTGGTCGTGAGGGTGAGGGAATGATCTTCAAGGACATTAACGAAGCCCGCACTGCATTCCAAAACAAGTATGTACATTTGCATACACGTGTTGGGGTACAAACTTCTTCATTCGATGCACAAAAGCCATTTACACCTGAACAACGTAACCGGATTATGGTGACGACAGTTGGTAAATTGATCTTCAACGATATTTTGCCAATTGACTTCCCATACTTGAACGAACCAACTGAAGCTAATTTGCACGCCATTGATGACAAGTTCTTCTTAGAACCTGGTCAAGACATCAATGAATATATGGCAAACACAGCAATCGTTGGAGCATTTAAGAAGGGTTACTTGTCAGATATCATTGCCGAAGTATACAAGATTTACAAGGTTACGGAAACTTCATTGCTTTTGGACCGCATGAAGGACTTGGGTTATGAGGAATCAACTAAGTCAGGTTTGACTGTCGGAGTTGCCGACGTTACTGACTTGAAGGAAAAGCCTGAAATTATCGAAGCAGCGCACGAACAAGTTGCAACGGTTTCAAAGCAATTCCGTCGTGGTTTGATTACTGATGACGAACGTTATAACCGGGTTATCGACATCTGGAACAAGGCAAAGGATGATATTACTACAAAGCTGATCGAACACTTCGAGCCAGACAACAACATCTTCATGATGTCAGATTCTGGAGCGCGTGGTAACATTTCTAACTTTACGCAACTTGCTGGTATGCGTGGCTTGATGGCTGCTCCTAATGGTAAGATCATGGAATTGCCAATCATTGCCAACTTCCGTGAAGGTCTTTCTGTTTTGGAAATGTTCTTCTCAACCCACGGGGCTCGTAAGGGAATGACCGACACGGCCTTGAAGACTGCCGACTCTGGATACTTGACTCGTCGTTTGGTCGACGTGGCCCAAGACGTTATTATCCGTGAGCTTGACTGTTATACTGACCGTGGTTTGGATGTCTCAGCCATCATGAACGGAAATGAAGTCATTGAGCCATTGTACGATCGTGTTCTTGGTCGTTACGCTCAAAAGACTGTTAAGAATCCTGAAACTGGTGAAGTCATTGTTCAACATAACCAAATGATTGATGAAGACTTGGCCAAGGCCATTGACGCAGCTGGAGTTACAACGGTTAACATTCGTTCAGCCTTTACTTGTAACACTGAGCACGGAGTCTGTGTGCACTGTTATGGTCGTAACATGGCGACTGGTGACGTGGTTGAAATCGGTGAAGCTGTTGGTACAGTTGCCGCTCAATCAATCGGAGAACCTGGAACTCAATTGACAATGCGTACTTTCCACACGGGTGGAGTTGCCGGAGACGATATCACACAAGGACTTCCTCGTGTGCAAGAAATCTTTGAAGCTCGTAATCCTAAGGGACAAGCACAAATTTCAGAAGTTTCTGGAACCATTGAAACCATTGAAGAGAACCCAGCTGACCACACTAAGGAAGTTACCGTTAAGGGTGAGACGGATACTCGGACTTACACACTTCCAATGTCAGCGCGCATGAAGTTTGCTGAAGGTGATCACATTCACCGTGGAAACACTATCAACGAAGGATCAGCTGACCCTAAGGAGATGATCAAGGTGCGTGACACTCTTGCTACTGAAAACTATATCGTTGAGCAAGTTCAACAAGTTTACCGGATGCAAGGTGTTGAGATTTCTGACAAGCACATCGAAGTTATGGCTCGTCAAATGTTGCGTAAGGTCCGCGTAATGGATCCAGGTGCAACTGATTTGTTGCCAGGAACTTTGTTGGACATCGCACAATTCCGTGATGCTAACCTTGAAGTGTTGAAGAATGGTGAATTGCCAGCCACTGCTCGTCCAGTGTTGCTAGGAATTACCAAAGCTTCATTGGAAACAAATTCATTCTTGTCAGCGGCATCGTTCCAAGAAACAACGCGTGTCTTAACGGATGCGGCAATTCGTGGAAAGAACGATCCATTGGTTGGATTGAAAGAGAACGTTATCATTGGTAAGTTGATTCCTGCTGGAACTGGAATGCCTGAATACCGTGCTGTTAAGCCAAAGTTGGATGCAGATCCAATTGTGGTAGCAACAGAAGACGGCACAAAGATTCCTTCAATTTCTGATATCGAAAACTCAATGAATCTTTAATTTAAATCGTTGTTTGTCGACGGTTGATTAAAAAAATCATCAAAGTCCTTGGTTCTGTGGCAGCAGAATTGAGGACTTTTTGATTTGTAGATTGATGATTGTTATCATTTCTATAAGTCTTCTTTTCATCACATTTTCAACATTGTAAAACGTTTTAAGCCTTGATATAATATTGTTTGTAAGCGTTTACGGCCGAAAAGGTTAAAGAGCGCACGCGGGTTGGTAGTAAAGCGACGTGGAGACTACCAGTGCTAGGAATTTGGGCATTTCTGGAAATAAATTGAGCACAGTAGCTTTTGGGCGCTTCAAGATTTTAAATACGAACGCTATAACCTACTTTATTTTTTGAAAGGTGGAGACACACATGGCACACACGCAACACGAATTAGCTAAATTTATGGACCACACGCTTTTGAAGGCAGACGCCACTAAAGAACAGGTTCAAGCGATTATCGACGAGGCGAAAAAATACGACTTTGCTTCCGTTTGCATCAATCCTTATTGGGTTTCATTTGCAGCCGAAGAATTAAAAGATACAGACGTGAATGTTTGTACCGTCATCGGCTTTCCTTTGGGGGCGAACACTACGGCAATTAAAGTTGCTGAAACGATTGATGCAATTGAAAATGGTGCGCCTGAGGTCGATATGGTCATCAACATTGGCGAATTAAAAGCTGGCAATGACAAGATGGTGATTGATGAAATCGAACAATTGGCAAAGGCGGCGCATGCTCGAAATGCTATTTTGAAGGTGATCATCGAGACATCATTGTTGACGCGTGAAGAAATTATTCGTGCTTCACGGGCCACGGTTGCTGGTGGAGCTGACTTTGTTAAGACATCGACTGGCTTCTCAACTGCCGGAGCAAAGATTGAGGATGTCAAATTAATGCGCGAAACAGTTGGTCCAAAGCTTGGAGTGAAGGCTTCAGGCGGAATTCATTCGCGAGCAGAAGCAGAAGCAATGATTGAAGCCGGTGCAACTCGTTTAGGTGTTTCAGCTTCAGTTGCGATTATGAACGATGAAGTTTCAGATAGTAACTACTAAAAATTGAATGCACGAATTGTGATGACCAAAAGAGAATGGGTAAATGTTTTGCTACATTCTCAATCACGATTACCAACGAGGGTTAACGCCTGGATACTAATCGTGTCTGGGCGTTTTGTTGTCTAATTTTTGGATTTGATGAAAAAATTAATGAAAGTCAGTGGGGAAATGGAATGTATAAACGAGTATTTGGAATTGTACTAGATTCAATTGGTGTTGGGGCGGCTCCTGATGCAGAAAAATATGGTGATGCGGGTTCAGACACTTTGGGGCATATTGGTGAATTTTTCAACGGCGATTGGCGACTTCCAAATTTGCAAAAGCTGGGGCTCGGTAATATTCGGCAGAACAATCCAATTCAAGGGATCGAGCCTGTGAATGTGCCGATGGGTTATTATGGCAAAATGATAGAAGTTTCTGCTGGAAAAGATTCGTTGGATGGGCACTGGGAAATGATGGGTTTGCCAATGTTGCATGAATTTAGTACGTATCCAAATGGCTTTCCTCAAGCGCTCTTGGATAAAATAGCCGAATTTTCTGGGCGGCCAATCATTGCAAAGGGCCCTTATTCTGGAACTGAAGTGATTAAAGATTTTGGTGAGCAGTCAGTTCGGGAAGGGGCGCTGATTATATACACTTCTGCTGATCCAGTTATGCAGATTGCCGCGCACGAGGCGGTTGTACCACTTGAAGAGCTTTATAAGATTTGCGAATACGCTCGGACTTTGGTAAACGCAGCTCCGGACATTATCGGACGCATCATTGCACGGCCATTTATCGGGACGAATTCAAACGACTACACCAGAACTGCAAATCGCCATGACTTTGCTTTGGCGCCAACAGGTGAAACAGATTTAGTTAAGTTGCAAAATGCCGGCCTAAAAGTAATTGGGATTGGCAAGATTAACGATATTTTTTCTGGTCAAGGAATTGATGAAGGTTATCACAACGAGTCAAACATGGATGGAATGGACCACGTTGATAAAGTTTTGGGTGAAGATTTCACTGGATTTGCGTTCACCAATCTAGTTGATTTTGATACGCTCTATGGTCATCGACGTGATCCAGAAGGAATGGGTAAAGAACTGATGCGCTTTGATCGCCGTTTGGGAGTTGTGATGAATGAAATGCGGCCAGATGATTTGCTGATTATTACGGCTGATCATGGAAACGATCCTGGGTTCACTGGTTCAGATCATACTCGCGAACAAGTACCAGTTTTGGCATATTCGCCAAGCATGAAGCAGGGACGGTCTTTGGGAACGCGCGCAACATTTGCTGATTTTGGGGCAACAGTTTTGAAAAATTTCGGACTGCAAAGTGAAAATGGTACCAGTTTTTTGAATGAATTGGCGTAACTCAAATACAAGAATAGAATATAATTATTAAAACAGTTGAAAGAAGGTATTGAAAATGGCAACACCACACATTGAGGCAAAAATGGGCGATTACGCTGAAACAGTCTTACTTCCCGGCGATCCTTTGCGGGCTAAATATATTGCTGACACATTTTTAGAAGATGTCGTACAAGTGAATGGGGTTCGTGGAGCGCTTGGCTTTACAGGAACTTACAAAGGTCACCGGATTTCCGTTCAAGGTTCAGGGATGGGAATTCCATCAATGTCGATTTATATCAATGAACTCGTGCGCGAATATGGCGTGAAGACAATCATGCGCGTTGGTTCGTTTGGAGGAATGGCACCTGATTTGCAGTTGGGCGATGTCGTGCTCGCATCTGGTGGGTCAACGGATTCAGCAGTGATTGCAAACACGTTTGGGACTGGTATTTATTATTCAACAGTTCCTGACTTTGAATTGCTCGATACTGCTTACCACACTGCCAAAGAATTGGACATTCCGGTGACAGTTGGAAATATTTTTGCGGCTGATCGTTTCTATAATGATGAAATTGATATGCAAAAGCTTACTGATTATGGAGTTTTAGGAACTGAAATGGAAGTGGCTGGTTTGTATTTGCTCGGTGCAAAGTTGCACATTCGCACACTAGATATTTTGACGGTTTCGGATCATATTTTCCGTGGTGAATCATTGTCATCACAAGAACGCCAAACGTCATTTGCCAACATGATGAAGGTTGCGCTTGAGACAGCCATTAAAGGTTAATTTTTGAAAGAGCACGTGGAATTGCGTGCTTTTTTGATGTCGATAGTTTTTGTGCAACTAATGCTATCAAATGTGCTACAATAGAAACTATGGAAGAGAAAAAATATACGGGATTGATTTCTTTGAGAATTGATCCAGCGTTACATGAAAAAATTGCAGAAGCTGCAGAACGAGAGAATCGAAGCCTCAATAACTACATTGCACTGGTGTTGGAACGGAACTTAGAAAAGGAGCCCGTGAAATCTTCTTCGTTTGAGAATCGCCAATTCGTTGGCCGGACGCTCGAAGGAAATAAAATCACACCAGAGAATGGGTTAGTTTTGGTTGATGGAATTTATTATCGTTACTTGATTGATGGTAATAAGCCGGTTCATCTAAATAAAAATTACGTCATTATCGAGGCAAACGGAAACGTGTTGGTGCTTCGAGCCATTTAAAGTTGATAGTGGTAGAAAGGGGAATTGATCTAAATGGGAATATTTTCAGACATCACGGATTTGTTGAACATTGATTTAGATGATTTAGCTGTTCAAACGCAAGGAAGTAACAATAACGCGAATGCAAACAGAAGCCGAAACAATGTGAATCCAAATGTCGAGGAACAACGACAAAGGCAGTCTGCAAATCGTGAGCAACAAAGTAATCGTGGCAATGAACAGATTCGTGAACAACGTGATCGCCAAAACCGTTCGTACATGGCTAAGTCAGGTGGTTTTGGTAAGAACCGCAATACTGAAGAGCAACGCAGGCGAATTCGGCGTGGCGTGACAGAAGGACCATCGCATCGAGTTAATGAGCAATGGAAAATTACGAATCAGTTAAAACCATGGATAACTGATGGCGTTAAAAAGCCTTAGAGCATGAAATTGATTACACAACAAAAATTAGAGGAGAAACATAATGCCATTTGGAATAAAGATTGTCCCACAAAATAATGTCGGGTTACGCGAGACGTTGGGAAAGTATACAAACACAGTTGAATCGGGACTAAAGTTTTATATTCCGTTTGTTCAAAAAATTAAAAATGTTAGTTTAGCGATGGAACCATTGCGTTTGCCAAACTATTCAGTTATCACAAAGGATAATGCGGACGTTTCAGCCAGCGTGACTTTGAATTATCACGTGACGGACGCTGTTAAATATATGTATGAAAACACGGACTCAGTCGAATCAATGGCTCAATTGGTTCGTGGGCATCTGCGTGACATTATTGGACGGATGGAGTTGAACGAATCATTGGGTTCAACTGCCAAGATTAACCAAGAGTTGAGCGTGGCGATTGGTGATCTGACAAATACGTATGGAATCAACGTTGATCGAATCAATATTGATGAGTTGACTCCTTCACGGGCAATCCAAGAAGCGATGGACAAGCAATTGACAGCCGACCGTGAACGAGTTGCAGCGATTGCAGCCGCTGAAGGACAAGCTCGTTCGATTGATTTGACGACGAAAGCGAAGAACGACGCTTTGATGTCAACTGCTCGCGCTGAAGCCGATGCCACAAAGACTCGTGCGGATGCTGAAAAGTACCGGATTGATGTCGTGCAAGAAGCTTTGGAACAAGCCAATGATAAGTATTTCCAGAATCAATCAATTAATGCATTTACGGAACTTGGTAAGAATGCTGCTAACACGATTGTCGTACCAAGTGACAAGGTTGCAGAATTTGGTCAATTACCAGTTGTTGGTAAGCTTTTGGGTGATGGACTTAAGAAGTAATAATTTTAACTGGAATGAATCCTTGACCATTTGATTGAGGATTCGTTTTTTTATACCAGGTTCAGCAGGATAGCTTAATTATAAAACATTAACTGCAATATAAAAGCCCCAAAGCACAAGACTTCGAGGCGAAAAAATTTTATTTGTGATGTTTATGGAACACGGCGATTCCAAAAATAATTGCATAAATCAAGAACAAAGGTGTGAAATCCCAGACCTCAAGACGAAACGTGTGTGGATAGAGGACAATCAAAAGTGACAAGCCAAACATCCATAAAATGGCTAGGAGTACAACTGGGAAAATAATCTGCAGATACTTCATAAGCATGTCCTTTCTACCTCAAAAATGAAATAAGTTGGAAATTTTAAAATATTTAATATGTCTTTTCTGTACCTGTATAATAACCTATATGTATAAATATGTAAATATGGTAAATAGTAAGTAACTCTTGACTATATTGGCATTCAGGCGCACAATATTAAAAAACAATGAAAGTTGAGCACTATAAATGGCAGAAATTGAAACGGAAATCCCTTTGTTGAGTCAATTACTAGAAATGTGGGTCGAAGTAAAGGAGTCTTCTGAATTTCCTCAGGCCACGATCGCTAATTCAGCTGCTGTGTTGCATGAGA
Organism: Lactobacillaceae bacterium; assembly: GCA_031289615.1. GTDB lineage: Bacteria > Bacillota > Bacilli > Lactobacillales > Lactobacillaceae > Weissella. The sequence goes on from JAITPD010000029.1 coordinate 26,057, forward strand.
ATTTGGCGAATGTAAATTGGGCTGGGTATTATTTTTGGAACGAAGAAGTTGGCGAATTAATTCTGGGCCCATTTGTTGGGAAAGCTGCAACTGTGAGGATTGATCCAGCTAATGGCGTTGTTGGACACGCATTTACAGCCCAAGAAACGGTCATAGTAGATGATGTTCATGCTTTTGAAGGCCACATCGCGTGTGATGCCGATTCAAATGCCGAAATCGTTCTGCCGATTACGCGAGCGGATGGAACTCGGGTGGGTGTCTTGGACATTGATTCGACTGAGCTAAATCGTTTTTCAGCGCAAGATAAAGAAGATTTGGAGCATTTTGTGCAGACACTCTTGCAGTATATTTAATTCCAATTTAGCATGATGGCGGGGTGAGAACCCTGCTTTTTTCTGCCCCATATTCCATCAGTTAAACAAATTCCGCGTTACAATATAAGTAACGTTCAGTGCCAAGTGAGAAATGTCCAAGATGTTTTATAATTAGCGCAACGAGTTAAGTAACAATAAGTGGAGGTGTCAAACATGCAAGCAATACAAATTAAGCAATTTGGTGATGTTGATGTTTTTGAAATGGCTGAGGTCGCTACTCCAGAGTTGAGTCCTAAGCAGGTGTTGATTAAAAACCATGCGACGGCCATTGATCCGTATGATGTAAAGTTCGTCATGGGCAAAATGGGTGAAAATGATAAGTGGCCATTAATTCCGGGTTCGAGCGTGGCTGGTGAAATAATTGCAGTTGGATCAGATGTGACCGACTTTAAAATTGGCGATCGGGTTGCTGCAACGCGCCATTTGTTAACGTATGCTGAGGAAGTTCCCGTTGGACAGTCTGCGGTGGCTAAAATTCCGGCAGAAGTGAATGACGTCACCGCAGCCTCTGCAGTCTTGGGGGCTGCAACAGGTTATCAAGTGATTGTAAATGATTTGGATGTACAGGCAGGCCAGAAGATTTTGATTCAAGGTGGAGCCGGGCAAGTTGGTGCAATGGCGATTCAGGTGGCATTGAACCTGGGGGCAACTGTTTATGCGACGGTAAATCCACGTGATTTTGATTATCTCAAGTCGCTAGGAAACGTTACTCCGATCGATTATCACAGTGCTTATGAAAATGAATTAAAGGATTTCGACGGTGTTTTGGATACGGTTGGTGGAAAGGTTGCGATTCAGTCTGCTAAAATTTTAAAAGATGGTGGAAAGTTGCGGAGTTTAGCTACAATGCCGGAACAAGTCCAAGGTTATCCAATTGATGCTGAGCACACATATTTACAAGGCAAGCGTCTGATTTTGGCGGCGTTGCTAGATGATTTGGCGCAAGGAAGAGTTAAGATCCGCATTGGACAAGTGTTGCCATTCAACTTGGAAAATGTGAAGACGGCGCATAACGAGGCTCGTGAACATTCGCTGGCCGGTAAGACCGTTTTGCAATTTGAAGTTTAATGTCAAAATGGCTTGCCAAGGTGCGTTTCTTCCTATATATTATTGAAATACAATCAAATATCTGAATGTTTAGTATAATCGTTGGAGAATGGCCAACGAGACCTACCTGCTCCTTAGATGCAGACTACTAAACGGATTTTTAACACACCCATTCTGTCTAAATGCGGTGTGTTTTTATATTCACTTTCCACGATTAGAACCGACATTCACCGAGGAGTATTAAATTATGGATCACACAGTCAAGCCAAATTCGTTTCAGTCAATTATTTTAGGATTACAACACGTTTTGGCAATGTATTCAGGCGGAATTTTGGTGCCGTTGCTAATTGGAGCAGCACTGCACTTTACGCCGCAACAAATGGCCTACTTAATTTCGGCTGACATTTTTATGACTGGAATCGGAACGTTGTTGCAATTGAAAACGACGCGCCTAACAGGAATTGCAATGCCAGTCGTACTTGGTTCAGCCATTCAATCAGTTTCGCCATTGATTAATATCGGCGGAACTTTAGGAATTGGCGCAATGTATGGAGCCACAATATCAGCGGGAATTTTCGTCTTCTTAATTGCTGGACTTTTCGCTAAATTACGTGACTTCTTTCCACCAGTTGTGACAGGATCGCTCATCACGGTGATTGGGCTGTCTTTGATTCCGGTTGCAGTTGCCAAAATCGGTGGTGGGGATGCAACGGCTAAAAGTTTTGGAAACGGAACAGCATTGTCAATCGCAGCTGTGACAATAGTGGTCACAATCCTGATTACAATTTTTGCACGCGGATTTATGAAGTCAATTGCAATTCTATTAGGAATCATCGTAGGGACAATCTACGCTGGTGTAATTGGACAAGTCTCTTTGCAGACAGTGGCAGACGCGTCATGGTTCCACCTGCCAACACCATTTTTCTTGGGAGCACCAACTTTTCACGCATCCGCAATTATTACGATGATCATCATTGCGCTAACCTCAATGATTGAATCAACTGGAGTATACTTTGCGTTGGCTGACTTGACGGGAACTGATTTGACGGAAAAGAGCATTGCAAAGGGATACCGAGCTGAAGGATTGGCAGTCATCTTGTCAGGAATTTTCAACACCTTCCCTTATTCAACGTTTTCACAAAATGTCGGCGTGGTTCGCCTATCAGGAGTTCGATCAAAACGCCCGATTTATTACGCAGCATCAATCTTATTGTTAATCGGACTGTTGCCAAAATTCGGAGCACTTGCAACAATTATTCCAGACCCAGTTTTGGGTGGAGCAATGTTGATCTTATTCGGGACAATTGGTGTGCAAGGGACAACAATTATGCGCAATGTCGACTTTGGGTTAGAGCGAAACTTGTTGATTGCAGCATTGGCAATTGGGGCTGGAATTGGAATTACGGTTTATCCACAATTGTTCCAACACATGCCAACGATGCTAAAGATTGTGATTCAAAATTCAGTCGTGGTGACGGCGGTACTTGCGGTGGGGTTAAATATTATCTTGCCAGGTCGCAAAGTTAAAATTTCGGAATAAAGGTAGAGGAGGAAAGCATGAAGTTACTTGAGAATAAAATCAAGCAAGATGGACGTGTATTGGGGACAGAAGTGTTAAAGGTGGATAGTTTCTTAAATCATCAAGTTGATCCACAGCTGATGCAGGCAATGGGGGCCGAATTTGCGCAATTGTTTGCGGGTCATAAAATTGACAAGGTGCTAACGGTTGAATCTTCTGGAATTGCTCCAGCCGTTTTTGCTGCACTAGCTTTGAACGTGCCGATGGTGTTTGCGCGTAAGAAGAAGTCCCTCACGTTGTCTGATGAAAATTATACAGCGGATGTCTTTTCATTCACAAAGCAAGAAACAAATCACATCATTGTTGATAAGCGATTTCTAACAAAGGGTGAACAGATTTTGTTAATTGACGATTTTTTGGCAAACGGGCAAGCGGTTGAAGGAATGCTAGAGATTGCTGAAGCTGCACAAGTTGATGTTGTCGGAATTGGAATTGTCATTGAGAAGACGTTCCAAAAAGGGCGCGCACTCCTGGATGAACGCGGGATTCACGTTGAGTCTTTGGCACGCATTGCTGCATTTGAAAATGGGCAAGTCATCTTTGCGGATTAGTATTAGTTTGTAAAATTAAAAATATGAGGTGTTCTGAAGAAATTCGGAGCACTTTTTTGCTGAAATTTAGTCATAAAAAAATCATACCTGATTGAGATAATTAAAAGTAAGGAAAATAGGTAAGCTTAAAAGGAGGACAAATAAAACGATGGACAAAAAGAATCAGAATAAAAAACCAAAGAATAAGTTTAATCTCTCGACGTGGATCATTTTTGGCCTTGGATTGTTAATTTTTAGCTATCCGATTTTTGCGCAAGCCTATAATGCAACACACCAAACTGGGGTGGTCAAAACAATTAATTACGATTATGCGCAGGATCGGCAATCGACTCTTGAAAAGATGCAAGAAAAGATTGATGCCAGAAATGCGGAAGTTAAGGAAAAAGCTACTAAGCAAGATGATGCACAAGTTACCGAGGCGATGCAAGCGTTGGGAAGCAAGAAGGCTTATGAGAGCGGAAGTAAGATTACGGATTTAAATGGGAAGCAAGGGCAAGGAATTGCGGTGCTTTCAATTCCTAAATTAGGCGGATTACGGCTGCCAATTTTTGACGGCGTGAGTGAAAAGGTTCTGCAAAATGGAGTGGGGCTTTTAGAGGGTACGTCGATTCCTGAAAAAGATAAAAAAGGGTTGCACTCAGTTTTGACGTCGCACGCCGGATTGCCAACTTCACGGTTGTTTACAAATTTGGGATCCCTAAAGAAGGGCGAGAAGTTTTACATCGAAATCATGGGTAAAACTATCACATACAAGGTCGATCAAATCACGGTCGTAAAGCCAGAAAATTTGGAAGGCTACTTTAAGATCAACCCTGAAAAGAATTATGCTACTTTGGTGACTTGTACACCTTTGGGAATCAATTCACATCGTTTGCTGGTACGCGGTGTTGAAGTGCCCGGGGATACGATTCCAAAGAGTGGAATTCAGCAAGAATATCTGATTGTGGCGGCGTTTATCGTCGTTGCTGGGCTGTTGATTACGTTTATGGTTAAACGTCAGAAAAAACGAGTAAAAAAAATAAAGTAATTCATTAAAAATTTAATCTTTGATGCAAACACCTTGGAAAATTTCCTAGTTGTTTTTTTACAACGGCTTTGAATCACCAGGATGCGGTATAATTAAGTATTGCGGAATGCAAGTGGAATTTTATATTTTGGTTTATCAGCTCCGCTAAAGATTCTTTACGTTCGGATGGCCCTGCACGATTCATGCCGAATGGCAAAATAATTTGCCAATTTCACGGTGCTAAAGCACGCGTGAAAAAGTTCGCCTAGATTCGGCAAGGGCCGGTCATCCGACGACAGAATCGCTTCGCTGATCAACTAAATGACCAATTAGCATAGTAACTTAACTAGCGCAAAGCTTAATTATAAACAAGAAACGGGTGCTCATATGACGACTAAACTGCAAGATGATTTTTTTGATGCCGTGAATGGCGAATGGGAAGAACAAGCTGTTATTCCTGATGATAAGCCAAGAACTGGTGGATTCTCAGACTTAAGTGATGAGATTGAAGACTTGATGCTGGCGACCACTGATCAATGGTTGCAGGACAAAGATGTTCCAGATGATTCAGTTTTGCAAAATTTTGTAAAATTGCATCGTTTGACTACGGATGAAGCTGGGCGAAATGCGGTTGGTGTGGCACCGGTGCAAAAAATTCTCGCTGAGTTTACAGCGCTGACATCATTTTCAGATTTCACGCAACATTTAACTGACTTTGAATTGACAAGCAAGCCTAACAACATGCCGTTTAGTGTTGGCCCTGATTTTAAAAATGCGCGAATGAACGTTTTGTGGGCTGGCGGATTGGGAACGATCTTGCCTGACACCACTTATTATGCGGCTGATCATGAAAAGGGTGCTGAGTTGTTGCAGGCCTTTCATGATACGACAATGCCTTTGCTAGCAAAGTTTGGCTATTCACAAGAAGCTGGGCAAGCATTGCTCGATGATGCGATCAAATATGATGCGCGCATTGCAAAGTACGTTCTTTCAAATGAAGAAGGTTCAGAGTATGCGAAATTGTATCATCCGTATGCTTGGGAAGATTTCGTAAAGTTGGCTCCGGAGTTACCATTGGCTGACTTTATGCAAAAAATGCTTGGTGAGCAACCGGATCAAGTCATTGTTCCCGAAGAGCGTTTTTGGCAACATGCGAACGAATTTTATTCAGAGGAAGCTTGGCCTCTTTTGAAGGCGCATTTGCTAGTCTCTGTGGCACTCGAGTATACCGGCGTGTTAACTGATGAAATTCGCGTGATGGGTGGCGCTTTTGGGCGAATCATTAGCGGAACTCCAGCAGCCATTTCAACCAAGAAAGCGGCATTTTATCTAGCTTCTGGGCCATATAATCAAGCTTTAGGTTTGTGGTATGCGGGACAAAAGTTTTCGCCAGAAGCTAAGGCAGACGTGGAAGCCAAAGTTGCGACGATGATTGACGTTTATAAGGAACGCTTGGCCACGACGGAATGGTTGGCAAAGGAAACTCGTGAAAAGGCAATTGTGAAACTAGATGCAATCGTTCCACATATTGGATATCCAGCAAAATTGCCAGATCGTTTCTATAAGAAGATCATTGATGAAAAACAAGGCCTTTTTGAAAATATGCAAGTTCTGTGGGAGCAAGCGATTGAGTACGCGTGGTCAAAGTGGCATCAACCAGTTGATAAGAGCGAATGGCATATGCCGGCGCACATGGTGAATGCTTATTATGATCCACAACAAAACCAAATCGTCTTCCCAGCAGCCATTTTGCAAGAGCCGTTTTATTCATTGGAGCAGAGTTCGTCTGCTAACTATGGTGGAATCGGAGCAGTTATTGCGCACGAAATTTCACATGCCTTTGATACAAATGGGGCTTCATTTGACGAAAATGGAAGCTTGAATGACTGGTGGACGCCAGCGGATTATGCAGCCTTTGAGGAACGCACGCAAGCAGTTGTAGCTCAATTTGATGGCCTTGATTCGTATGGAGCCAAGGTTAATGGTAAGTTGACTGTTTCAGAAAACGTCGCCGATCTTGGTGGACTGGCTGCTGCACTTGCGGCGGCTAAACGTGATGCTGATTTTTCAGCTGAGAGTTTCTTCAAGAATTGGGCTGTGATTTGGCGTTTGAAGGCGCGTCCTGAGTTCATGCAAATGATGGCTAGCGTTGACGTGCACGGGCCAGCAAAACTACGGGTTAACGTGCAAGTTGCTAATTTCGACGATTTCTTCACTACATTTGATGTGAAGCCTGGCGATGGAATGTGGCGTGAACCTAAAGAACGAGTGATGATCTGGTAATAATATAAGATATAAGGTACGAAATGGTTCGAGGAAACTTGAATTTGTTTCGTGCCTTTTTCATTTGCATTTACTATGATTGAACCTAATTTCACAAACTCAACCAATAAAGAAGCTTTTAAAACAAAAATGAAAACGCTTTCTAGAATTTGCGTTCACAAACTATGACGACTTGTGAAATAAATACCATTGATAATACTAACTTTCCAATAGTTAATCCATCAAATTAAAATCACAAAAGGGGTTGACATGAAAACTCAGGGTGCTATAATTAAGTTTGTTAAGAAATGCACAAACTAAAAAGAATCTCGAGGGAGAAGTTAAAATGGCTGAAGCTACTGCACCTAAGAAAGTAAAGAAAGTTTTGACTCCAGAAGAAAAGGCTGCGAAAGTTGCGGCTGCTGAAAAGATGACTGATGAATTAGTTGTTAAGTCACAAAAGGCATTGCTTGAATTCTCAACTTATACTCAAGCACAAGTTGATAAGATTGTTGCGGCAATGGCATTGGCTGGTTCAGAAAATTCATTGTTGCTTGCTCACGAAGCCGTTGAAGAAACTGGTCGTGGAGTTGTTGAAGACAAGGATACGAAGAACCGTTTCGCATCAGAATCTGTTTATAACGCAATTAAGAATGACAAGACTGTTGGTGTCATCAACGAAGATCGCGTGACTGGTAAAGTTGAATTAGCTGCTCCACTTGGGGTGTTGGCTGGAATCGTTCCAACAACTAACCCAACATCAACGGCAATCTTTAAGTCAATGTTGGCCGCTAAGACACGTAACACAATCGTCTTTGCCTTCCATCCACAAGCACAAAAGTCATCAGCACACGCAGCAAAGATCGTTTATGATGCTGCCGTTGCTGCTGGAGCACCTGAAAACTTCATTCAATGGATCGACAAGCCATCATTGGAAGGAACTAGCGCATTGATCCAAAACCATGGAATTGCCTCAATCTTGGCAACTGGTGGTCCATCAATGGTTAACGCTGCTTTGAAGTCAGGTAACCCATCAATGGGTGTTGGAGCCGGGAACGGAGCTGTTTACGTTGATGCAACTGCTAACGTTCCACGCGCTGTTGAAGACTTGTTGTTGTCAAAGCGTTTCGATAATGGAATGATTTGTGCAACTGAAAACTCTGTTGTAATTGCTGCTGAAGTTTACGATGAATTCATGAAGCTTTTGCAAGAACAAGGTGCTTATTTGGTTCCTAAGAAGGACTATCAAAAGGTTGCTGATGCTGTCTTTACACCAAACGCTGAAGGCTTTGGAGTTCAAGGACCAGTTGCCGGAATGTCTGGACAATGGATCGCTGCTAAGGCTGAAATCAAGATGCCAGCTGATAAAGATGTTTTGTTGTTTGAATTGGACAAGAAGAATATCGGTGAAGCTTTGTCATCAGAAAAGTTGAGCCCATTGCTTTCAATCTACAAGGCTGGTTCACGTGCAGAAGGAATTGAAATCGTTCGTGCATTGTTGGCCTACCAAGGAGCCGGACACAACGCGGCTATTCAAATCGGGGCACAAGATGACCCATTTGTTAAGGAATATGCTGATGCAGTTGAAGCATCACGAATTTTGGTTAACCAACCAGACTCAATTGGTGGAGTTGGAGACATCTATACAGATGCATTGCGTCCATCATTGACACTTGGAACCGGATCATGGGGGAAGAATTCATTGTCACACAATCTTTCAACTTACGACTTGCTTAACATCAAAACTGTTGCACGTCGTCGTAACCGTCCACAATGGGTTCGGTTGCCAAAGGACATTTACTACGAATCAAACGCTATTACGTATTTGCAAGAATTACCAGGTGTTGACCGTGCCTTTATCGTGGCTGACCCAGGAATGGTTCAATTCGGCTTCGTTGACAAGATTTTGGACCAATTTGCTTTGCGTGAAGAGCAAGTTAAGACATCATTGTATGGTGCAGTTCGTCCTGACCCAACAATCAGCCAAGCAATTGAAATCGCCCGTCAAATGGCAGACTTCAAGCCTGATACAGTTGTTTTGATTGGTGGAGGTTCAGCACTTGACGCCGGAAAGATTGCACGTTTCTTGTATGAATACTCACAATCACATGAAGGTATTTTGCAAGATGACGAAGCTTTGAACGAATTGTTCCAAGAATTGGCACAAAAGTTCATGGATATCCGTAAGCGAATCGTTAAGTTCGAACACCAAGCTTTGACTCAAATGGTTGCCATTCCAACAACTTCAGGAACTGGTTCAGAAGTTACACCATTTGCGGTTATTACTGACGATGAAACACACGTTAAGTACCCATTGGCTGACTACGAATTGACACCACAAGTTGCGATTGTTGACCCAGAGTTCGTTATGACTGTTCCAAAGCGGACGGTTGCCTTCTCAGGGATGGACGCTTTGTCACACGCCTTGGAGTCATATGTATCAGTGATGAATTCAGAATTCACTCGTCCATGGGCATTGCAAGCAATCAAGTTAATCTTTAAGAACTTGGAAACTTCATATAACTACGATCCAAAGAACCCTACTAAGGAAGGGGAAGCTGCTCGTTCAAAGATGCACTATGCTTCAACATTGGCTGGTATGTCATTTGCTAACGCCTTCCTTGGAATTAACCACGCGCTTGCTCACAAGACTGGTGGAGCATTTGGATTGCCACACGGTTTGGCGATTACAATTGCCATGAACCATGTGATTAAGTTCAATGCGGTGACTGGAAATGTTAAGCGGACACCATACCCACGTTACGAGTATTACCGCGCTCAACATGACTATGCAAAGATTGCTAAGTATATTGGTGTTGAAGGTAAGAATGACGCTGAATTGGTAGAAGGATTGATGAAGCGTATTTCTGACTTGGCAGCTGCTTTGGATATTAACATGACATTGTCTGGAAATGGCGTAACTAAGAAGGACTTCGAAGCTCACTTGGATGAGATCGTTGACTTGGCTTACGACGACCAAACAACTCCTGCTAACCCACGTCAACCACGTTTGGAAGAAATTCGTCAATTGTTTATTGACCAATTCTAAGCAAGCTCAGTTGAGTTTGGTTTGTCAGCTTCGCTAAAGATTCTTTACGTTTCGGATTAGCCCTGCACGATTCATGCCGAATGGCGAAATAATTCGCCAATTTCACGGCGCTAAAGCACGCGTGAAAAGTTTCGGCTAGATTCGGCAAGGGCTGGTCATCCGACGACAGAATCGCTTCGCTGAACAGCTCAAGTGCTTGGTCATTTCATTCAAAACGTTTCATAGAACGATGCGGACCCTTAAAGCAAAATAGTTCAAAACAAGAGGTTGGAGTTTTTGCTCCAGCCTTTTTTCGTATCTTGTTCACGAAATAAGTCATGAAAAGCCTCCATTCATATTGAAAAATGGGGTACAATTATGATATATACGAAAATAAATTAAAAGTCTAAACAGGCATATTAAAAATTGGAGAAGAGACCCAAATGGTTAAAAATATTGTCATTGTTGGAGCTGGTTTTGCAGGAGTAATGACTGCGCGAAAGCTTGCTCGCCAACTTTCAAATAAACGTGAATTTCAAATTGTCTTAATTGACGAACACCCATTTTTCACATATCGTACGAGTTTGCACGAAGTTGTGACTAAGCGCATTGAACCTAGTGATGTGCAATTTGACCTGGGGCAGTTGTTCGTTCATCAAAAGAACGTCAAAATCGTTACGGCAAATGTCGAGGATGTTGATCGTGATCAAAAGTTGGTGGAAACATCTCTGGGCTCAATTCCATATGAAAAGTTGGTCTTTGCAACTGGTCGTGAAGCCGATACAAATATTCCAGGGGCGGCTGAATTTGGTTACACAATGTGGACGTTGAACTCAGCCGTTCAATTGCGTGGGCACATCGAAGAAAAAATCCGTCAGGCGGCGATTGAACTTGATCCCGTGGCCAAGCAAACGATGTTGAACTTGGTTATCGTTGGTGGCGGGTTCACTGGGATTCAGTTAGCTGGTGATTTACTGGACGAACGCCGTGAACTAGCAGATGCCAATAATTTGTCAGAACATGATATTAAAGTGACTGTGATTGAGCAAGAAAATGATATTCTATCACAGCTTGGAAGTTCGACTTTAGCAAAAAAAGCTGAAACTTATTTGCTGAAACAAGGAGCAAACATTATCAAGTCAACAAGTGCTCAGCAAGTGCTTGAACACGAAATTGTGTTGTCTGATGGAACCAAGATGCCCACGGAAACTGTGATTTGGGCAGGTGGTGCAAGGGCAAAAGATAGCTTTGATGATTTTGATTTGGAGACTGATGAAACTGGGCATGTTTATGTCGATGATTTTTCGCGAGCAAAGGATCAAGCAGACATTTATGCAGTTGGTGACACGTCAACTTACCGTGAAATGGCGCGGGCAAATCCAGATGATCCTGAAACGGGTTGGACAATTAAAAATGTCGATGGAGCAATGTCTGGTGCTGATACTGCTGTCGCTAATATTGTCTTTGATTTGACTGGTAAGGGGACTAAGAAACGCTATAAGGGCCGTCACAATGGCTTTGCTATTTCAGTTGGTTCGCATTATGCGGTGGCACTATTGCACAACCGGCTTAGCTTCTCTGGTTTCTTGGCGAGCGAATACAAGCATTGGACTAACATTGGCTTCTTATTGACGCTTGGCTCATATTATCAGGTCTTTAAGTATCTGATGCGCGAAGTATTCCGGACACCGCATCAACGGACTTCGACTAAGGGAAATACTTCAAACATGGGGAATACCTTGTGGGCGGTGCCATTGCGCTTGGTCACTGGAATCTTCTTGATCATCACTGGTGCAGCAATTGGTGGCGGTTTCGGAATGGTCTTCGCCGGGGTTGGCGTGGCGTTGTTCCTAGGCTTCCTGACAACTTTGGCAAGTTTGCTGACACTCTTGTTGTCGCTGATCTTGTTTGGAACGTCATTCACTCTATCGGCATTGCTCTTGCCGTTCGTGGCGATTGCCTTGATGAACGGATCGGGTCGTTCGTTCGGACTTGATCACTGGGTTATGCCATGGTTGATTAAAAACATCGGCACTTTCATTAATGGGGAAAGCAAGTCGAGCTATAATGATTTGAAAAAGTAATTTAAGGGCTCCGACTGTAAAAATATTTGCGGTTGGAGTTTTTGTATACTGTGACTGATGACGAAAACGATTTACAAAATATTAGTTAAGGATTATTGTTTAACTATCAAAATAATCTCACTCAGTTGATAGGAGAACAGCATGACTAAAAACAAATCATTTTATCTGTTCTTCTTTTTATTATATTTATTTATGACAATTGGCTCATTTGTGCAAGTGCTATATTTCCAAGAAACAGGCCATCTTGGTAATTTTGGAATTTCATATGGAGCGATGGCCATCTCTGGTGCGGTCATGCAGCTATCTTTTCGCTGGATTAGTGCGCTTAAAACAAAATTGCTTTTAAACATCGCATTGATTTTATATGGTATGTCAATGACGTTACGCCTTTTGAGTTATTCCGTTTCAGCGAGTATCTTATCAGGAGTGATTGGTGGCTTAAGCGCGACGACAATTTTAATTATTGTTAGATTACAACTGATGGATTTTGCGAGTAATCATGAAAATAGTAATAAAATTATTAGTTCCCGTTTTATAGTAGTCCAGTTAGCAGAGGTTTTAGGTACTATTCTTGGTGGCGTAATGATTGGACGGACTACTAACAATGTTAATAATATACAAATTGCAATCATAGTTGTAGCTGCATTAGTTATTTTGTTAATCCTGTTTCCTAAAAAAATCACGGTTAAAGTGCATTCAGAAAGAAAATTAAAAATTTTTACAGGCAACAAGCATTTAATTAAAATTGTGCTGTCATCACTGATGTTTGGATTGTTGGTTTCACTAGTTGCCCCGCTGATACCGGCAATTTTTAATGGCATGCTTCATAAAATTGATCTAGTTACAGCTCTGACAACAGCGAGCACTGTGTTGGCGTTGATTGGTTCGATTGTGATTGGGCGGACAAATATCGCTAATAAAGCATATCGATTTCTTGTTATAACAATGCTGGCTATGGGAGTTTTATTCATTGTGGGGTCGCATTTTGCAGCCTTGATGATTTTAATCATTTTATTGTACTCATTTGCTAACCCGGTTTATTTTCAGCTAAAAGAAGTTTTTGAATACAATGTTATTCAAAAATATAATATTGATAAAATCGAAATGATTGCAGTTTCGCAAACTGCTTTTCTGATTGGTGATTCAATAGGGACACCAATTGCAGGGTGGTTTATGAGTGCCTGGCCATTAAGTAATGCGATGTTGGCTTATGGCGCAATTAACTTTGTCTTTATGATTATTTTCATGACGTTATGGCAAAAAAATAAAATACTATAAACAAAAGGCCTGCCACCTAGCAATTCACGCTAACGGACAGGCCTTTTAAATCGAGTTAATTTTCCACATTCGGATGTTGTGCCGCATAAAAGGCCATCACAATTCCGTGGGCGACTGAAACATTGAGCGAACGGACACTTCCTGCTTGCGGAATATAAATCATTGCGTCCGCTGCTTTAATCAAGTCATCCGCCAAGCCAATTTGTTCTTCACCAAAGACAAAAGCTGACTTAGCTGGAAATTGTGTCTCAAACAGATTGACTGGCTTATATTCGTCAATATTATCAACGGCATAAATCTTGTAACCCTCTGCATGCAACTGATCAAACACCATTTGATAATCCGTGACGCGATGGTGCTCAACGTGTTCGTAGTTATATGTGCCAACCGAACCACGCCGATCCCACTTCTTAGAACCTTCTTCGCGATCAGGAAACGATTCATTGACCGGATTCAGAAAAATTAATTTACGGGTCGCAAAGGCGTTGCTGTTTCGAACCGCCGTCGCCTTGTTGAAGTCGTGCGTCAGATTTTGCATGACTGACACAACTTCGCTTCGTTTGGTATCCAGGTCAGCACGAATCGCCTCATCTGACATATTTTTATAGTAATCCGTGACGTTTCGGTAGTCATTTGAACGGTTTAAATCAATCTCAGCCATGATAATCTTCTTTCTTTGAAAACTTTATTCCTAATTGTAACAAGAACTGCGCTAGATTTGGTAAAATATAAGCAGATTATAAAAAATAAGAACGTCAGCTTCAATCAAGATATTTCGGGATCGGGCGCAATGAAGGAAAGTGAAAAAATGACAACAATGATCGAATTGAAAAATGTTTCATACACATACCCAAGCAGTGAACAGCCCGCCTTGGTTGATTTGTCATTGGAAATTGAAGCAGGCGAATGGATTGCTATCATTGGGCACAACGGATCTGGTAAGTCGACGTTGGCGAAACTTTTGAACTATCTGTTGCAACCCAATGCTGGCGAAATTAAGATTAATGGCATTGAGGCAAATGCGGAAAACGTCTGGGAGATTCGTGATTTGGTGGGGATGGTCTTTCAAAATCCGGATAATCAATTCGTTGGAGCAACAGTTGTCGATGATGTGGCTTTTGGTATGGAAAATCGAGGAGTTCCGCGTGAACAGATGTTGACGAAGGTTGAAGCGTCTTTGCGTCGGGTCCACATGTGGGATTTCGCAGAACGCGAACCTGCTCGTTTGTCTGGTGGGCAAAAGCAACGGGTGGCAATTGCGAGTGCGTTGGCTTTGGAACCAAAAGTTTTGATTCTAGACGAAGCTACGTCAATGCTAGATCCACAAGGACGGCGTGAGATGGTGTCGTTGGTTCGTGAGTTGAAGGCCGAGCTTGGGAATGAATTAACCGTTTTGTCGATTACGCATGATATTGAAGAAGCAGCCAGTGCAGATCGCGTGATTGTGATTAATGATGGCGTTTTAGAGGAGCAAGGGCAGCCGGCTGAGATTTTTGGTGATGCTCATAAATTAGAGAATTTTGGCTTAAATGTGCCATTCGCTGAGCAACTTAAGGCGAAGTTGGCTGAGCGCGGAATTGAAGTGCCGCAACAATACGAGACAATAGAGGGGATGGTGGATTGGTTATGGCAATCAATTTCAACCAAGTAGGATTTATATATCAAGCTGGAACACCATTTGCGACTGATGGATTGCATGATGTGAACTTTTCAATTCCAGAGGGCCAGTTTACAGCGGTGATTGGGCACACAGGTTCAGGTAAATCAACAATGGTCCAGCTTTTAGATGGGCTGAGCTTGCCTAGCGTTGGACAGATTGAT
The DNA here is from genome assembly GCA_031289615.1 of Lactobacillaceae bacterium. Classification (GTDB taxonomy): domain Bacteria; phylum Bacillota; class Bacilli; order Lactobacillales; family Lactobacillaceae; genus Weissella. The sequence continues at coordinate 41,087 of JAITPD010000029.1, forward strand.
ATTTTAGATTTGCAATTAACTACGGAAACTAAGCCGGCTGAAACAAATGAAATTCGCCGCCATGTTGGATTGGTTTTTCAGTTTCCGGAAGCACAATTGTTTGAACAAACGGTTTTGCGTGATGTGATGTTTGGTCCGAAAAATTTTGGTAAAACAGATGAAGAAGCTCGCGAGTTGGCCATTGATGCTTTGCGAACAGTTGGAATGGACGAGCAATTTGATGAGCGTTCACCATTTGAGCTATCAGGTGGACAAATGCGTCGGGTAGCGATTGCTGGAGTTCTAGCTCTGCAACCAGAGATTTTGATTTTAGATGAACCAACAGCTGGGCTTGATCCACAAGGTCAGACAGAATTGATGGCTCTTTTTGCGCGACTGCAAATTGAACGTAACATGACCTTAGTTTTGGTCACCCATCAAATGGAATTCGTGGCACAGTATGCTAATCACGTTGTCGTCTTTGAAAAGGGGACTATTGTGAAGGAAGGTTCCGTTGACGAAGTGTTTGCTGATGCTGATTGGTTGCGGGCAAAACAGCTCGACGTGCCAATCGCTAAGCATTTTGCAGATTTACTGGCTGATAAAGGAATTGAGTTGGAACAAGTGTTGAACATCGAGGCCCTAGCTGACCAATTGGCCGTGCAGTTAAAGGAGGCCAATCATGTTTAATAAAATTTTGATTGGGCGCTTTATGCCGGGTGATTCTTGGATTCATCGGCTGGATGCACGGACCAAGTTAATTATCAGCATCTTGTTTATCTTTGTCATTTTTTTGGCAACCTCTGTACCGGCTTATCTGGTTGCGATTGCTTTTACGCTCTTTGTGATTTGGCTGACTGGTTTAGGATTTGGAGTATTTTTACGTGGCGTTCGTCCGCTCTTGTTCTTGATGTTTTTTACAACGCTTTTACAAGTCTTCTTTGTGACAACCGGCGACGTTTTATGGCAATGGGGTTTGATTAAAATCACAACGGACGGCTTAATTAACGGAGTGGCAATTTTCGTACGATTCATGCTGATCATTATGTTTTCGACGGTTCTAACTTTGACCACACAACCCTTGGAAATTGCGGACGCTATGGAAGCGATTATGAATCCTCTGAAAAAAATCGGGGTACCTGTGGCTGAACTAGCTTTGATGATTTCAATCGCCCTGCGTTTTGTGCCCACTTTGCTGGATGAAGCTGAAACGATTATGAATGCTCAGCGTGCCAGAGGTGTTTTGTTCAACGAAGGCAAGATGATTAATCGCATTAAGGCGTTTGTGCCACTGCTGATTCCGTTGTTTATCAATGCGATTAAACGCGCGATCGAACTTGGTGATGCAATGGAGGCGCGTGGTTATCGTGGTGGCGATCATCGCACAAAGTATCGCGTTTTGACTTGGCATAAGCAAGATACGCAGGCTGTGGTTGGATTTGTGGTCTTTGTGGTTGTGTTAGTTGTGACTGCCGTTTTACATTGAAAATGAACTTAGGAGGGAGTGCAAATGCCACGTTATAGAGCTGTAATTTCATATGATGGAACTGATTTTTTAGGGTGGCAGGTTCAACCCGGTAAGCGGACGGTTCAAGGTGAATTGGAAAAAGCTGTGAATCAGATGGCTAAAAATCCAGCAGAGCATATTCGCGTGCAAGGTTCAGGACGAACTGATGCAGGAGTACATGCTCTGGGGCAGGTCGCACATTTTGATTTGCCGTTAGATATTAATCCTGAAGGTGTGCGCAAAGGCTTGGCGACCATGTTGCCGTTTGATATTGGAATTCAAAAAGTTGAAATTGTCGATGATAATTTTCATGCGCAATATAATGCTCACACGAAAACATATCGTTATCGGCTTTCAAATCGAGATTTTCGAGATCCTTTCAAACGTAATTACACTGGACATTGGCCTCGTCGCTTAGATTTTGCGAAGATGGAGCAGGCAATTCCTGATTATCTGGGAGAACACGATTGGATTAGTTTTGCAGCTTCTGGTTTTCAGGCCAAAACAACGGTGCGTACAGTTACGCGTGCTACGATCGAAGAAGTCCCTGGCGAACAAGAAATTATTTTTGAATTTACAGGAACAGGATTTTTGTACAATCAAATCCGGATTATGGTGGGCGTATTACTTGAAATTGGGATGGGGAGCCGGCCGGTTGATGACATTCCACGATTACTAGCGAGTCAGGATCGCCAACAAGCGCGGTTGACGGCACCAGCAAGTGGATTGTATTTGAAGTCAGTTGATTATTAATTATGGATAGGTCTCTGCATGGATGAGGCCTTTTTTGTTAATCATATTGATTGAACTTCAGCAACGTGATACAATATAAGACGTCGAAAGACAAAGGCAAGTGTGCACTTCGAACCGTGTCAGGGTCGGAAGGCAGCAGCACTAAGGAGATCGTATACTGTGCCTTAGATTGAATTTTAGAAACGTTGATTAACAGTTTGGTCTGTTGGTCGGCGTTTTATTGTTTTGTAGCGTTATATCTAGGATTTAAAACAATTTTTATCGAATTAAATCCATATCTGTTTGCCCCATTTTTTGGTAAGATAGAAGTAAGATTATTAAATAATTAAAGTAAAACGATTAACCCCATCGAAAGGAGGACACCTACATGGCTTATCAAGCATTATATCGGACGTGGCGTCCACAAACATTTGGCGACATGGTTGGGCAAGAGGTCGTAACACGAACTTTAAGAAACGCACTTGTGACGGAACAAATCTCGCATGCGTATCTCTTCACTGGTCCCCGTGGAACTGGAAAAACTTCAGCTGCCAAGATTTTTGCAAAAGCTGTGAACTGTCTTCATCCAATCGATGGTGAACCGGATGGAACGTGTGAAATTTGCCAGGCGGCCGACAATGGAACGCTGGGAGATATTATTGAGCTTGATGCAGCCTCAAACAACGGGGTTGATGAAATTCGTGAGATTCGTGAAGATGTGAACTACGCACCAACGCTGGGTAAGTATAAGGTTTATATCATTGACGAGGTCCACATGCTTTCAACGGGTGCTTTTAATGCACTTCTTAAAACTTTGGAGGAACCGCCTGCCAATGTTATTTTTATCCTTGCAACGACGGAACCACAAAAAATTCCGGCAACAATTATTTCTCGAACTCAGCGTTTTGATTTTCGCCGAATTGACGCAAAAGATGCGTACGAGCGAATGATTTATATTTTGCAAGAGCGCGGAAATACTTACGATGAAAATGCTGTGCGGGTGATTGCAAATGCAGCTGATGGTGGAATGCGTGATGCATTAAGTATTTTGGATCAGGCATTATCATTTGGCAATGGCGAGGTCACACTTGAAAATTCCCTTTTAGTCACTGGATCTGTAACGCAGACTTTGCTGGGAGAATATGTTTCAGCTGTCGTTCATCAAGAATCAAAGACAGCACTGGCTAAGCTTTCAGAAGTATTGACGGCTGGAAAAGATGCCGGTCGCTTTATCGAAGACTTGATTAGCTATGCTCGCGATCTATTGTTAAGTAGTGAAGCACCTGAGCTGATTTCACTTGTCCCTGATGAAAATTTTAATACTTTGGCAAAAGAGCAAGATCCAACGATTTGGTACAACATGATTGATACGTTGAATGAAACGCAACAGCAATTACGTTTTACAAATCGGCCAAGTATTTATCTGGAAGTTCTGACTGTGAAATTGAGTCAGCCTGCTCGTTCAATGGTGGTAGCACAAGTCGCACAGGCTGTGACTGTGCAACATCCAAATAACCAAGCGCCAACCAGTGAAGTGGTTAACAAGCCACAAGTAGCTGCAGAAGTTCAACCAACACCAGTTCAAGCGGTAGAAGCAAGTTCACAGACGCCTGAACCTGTTGTGCAAGCTGCAGAGATTGAGACGGTAACTCGGCCAGCTGTTAATGAAGCGCCACAGGTTCGAGTTGCTGGAAAAGCTAGCACGGAGCCAAAAGACCTCTTTGTTGTATTGAATGAAGCAACCCGCGGAGATTTGAATCGCATTGTGGGAGTTTGGGCCGACATCATTGCAACATTACCAATTTCGTTCCAGGCAATGTTGAATACTGCTAAGCCAATTGCAGCGTCACCAAATGGCATGGTTTTAGGATTTGATTTTGAAATTTTTAGAGACAATACCAAGCGCAACCAAGAACTTGTCGACATTTTGACTGAAAAAGTTCGTGCGCTGACCAATGCTGCTAACGAACGGAAACTGGTTTTAATTACAAATGAAGATTGGCCAACTTTGCGCGGTGAATGGATTAATGTTCACAAGCAAGGGCAGCCTAATCAACCTGAAAAAGCAGCTGAACAGCAAAATGAAGTAGAACCGATAGAAGCTGCGCTTGAAGAACCGCTTGAAGCAAATGTTGAACAATCACCAGTTGTGACAGAAGCCTTAGACTTATTTGGCAGCGAAATGGTCGAAGTTAGCCAAGATTAACATGAACTTATGAAAGGAGCGCCGAATGCAGTATCCAGAACCAATTGCACGTTTGATTGATAGTTATACTAAGTTGCCCGGAATTGGGATTAAAACTGCTACCCGGCTAGCTTTTCACACGATTGATATGCAAGAAGAAGACGTGACTGGCTTTGCTCAATCATTGATTTCTGCTAAACGTGATTTAACTTTTTGTAGTATCTGTGGCAATTTAACCGAGAGCGATCCATGTGTGATTTGTAGCGATCCATCGCGGGACCAAACAACGGTCTTGGTGGTTGAAGAAGTCAAAGATTTAATGGCGATTGAAAATACCAACGAATTCCGCGGATTGTACCACGTGTTGCATGGCGTTTTGTCACCGCTAGCTGGTAAGGGACCTGATGATATTAATATTGAGTCACTGGTTGTCCGTTTGCAAAAGCATGAAGAAATTCAAGAAGTCATTGTTGGAACCAACGCAAACGCAGAGGGTGAGGCAACGGCGATGTATCTGAGCCGGTTGTTGAAGCCAGCCGGAATCAATGTTTCACGTTTGGCGACCGGTTTGGCAGTGGGAAGCGACATTGATTATGCGGATGAAATTACGCTGATTAAATCAGTTGAGGGAAGGACGAAAATGTGATGTTTGACTTTATGAAACGACCAAAACTGGATCGGCACGAATACAATCAACGCTTAATTGATGCGATTGATGAAGCAAAGTTTGATTTTGAGAAAGCCAAGATGTCTGAAGAAGCGCTTTTTGAAAGCAATCTTGATCCACGTTGGATTAAGGCCCAAACAGCATTTTCTAAGCAAAAATATTTTTTCTTGTTGCGAGCATCTCGGCAACGTGAAATGCGAGGACACTGGCAGAGCGCATTTACTAGGCCAGAATAGTAGCATGTTATAGTGATAAAAATCGTGAAAGTGTTAGGAGAACAAGCCAAATGATGGGGAAATTTATTAGTTTTGAAGGGCCGGATGGGGCTGGTAAAACAAGTGTCTTAAACGCGATTGTAGAAAAGTTGCAGGCCATCTATGGGGATCAGCTATTGTTGACACGCGAACCGGGCGGAACTGGCAATGTCGTCGCCGAAGCAATTCGTGATTTGGTGTTGAGCCCTGATTATCCTGCGATGGATCCGCGAACTGAAGCGTTACTTATTGCTGCATCACGACGCGAACATCTCCAAAAAACAATTAAGCCGGCAGTTGCAGAAGGTAAGCTAGTGATTTCGGATCGTTACGTGGATAGTTCGATTGCATATCAAGGAGCTGGTCGCGAAATTGGCTTTGAAGAAGTGCTAGCGATTAATCAGTTTGCGATTGAAGATTTTTGGCCTGATAGGACGATTTATTTAAATATTCGCCCAGAAGTTGGATTGCAAAGAATTAAAACAACGCGGACAGACGAGATCAACCGGCTGGACATGGATCCGCTGGAGTTTCATCAACGAGTTAGTGCTGGATATCACCGCTTAGCTGAAATGGCGCCAAAACGAATTGCAATGGTTGACGCTGAACAGCCCTTAGAACAAGTGATTGTAGACGCTTGGGATATTTTAAAAGATGAATTAAAACTGGAGGACTAAGCTTATGAAAATGGTAATGGCCATTGTTCAAGATAAGGACGCAAATAAATTAGGTTCTGAATTTGTTAAGCACGAGATTCAAGCAACTCGGACCGCTACATCAGGAGGATTTTTGCGTTCTGGGAATACAACTTTCCTGGTTGGTGTAGAAGACGAACGGGTTGAAGAAGTTTTGGATATTATTAGAACGACGGCACATGCCCGCAAGCAATTTATGACACCAGCTGCCAGCCTTGATTTGTCAATGGAAGCAACGTCAGCAATGCCGCTGGAAGTCCAAATCGGTGGAGCAACAGTCTTTATTCAAAATATTGAGCAGTTCCATCAGTTTTAAAACAGAGCATGAAGGAACGGTTTTGTGTGAAGCGCGATGATAAGTGAAGTTCTTAGAATCGACTGGTTCAAAGTTCCGTAAGGCGTTTAAAACAGAGCATTAAGGAACGCTTTTGCGGGCAACGCAAAATATTGAAAAGAAAGTGTGACGTGCGATGACCCCAGCTGAATTAATTCAACAAGTTAACACGCAACAACCTGAGCTGGTTGGGCGTTTTAAACAGGCAGTGTCGAGTCAGCAATTGGCGCACGCTTTTTTGTTTACTGGTCCAAAAGGGCATGGGCAGGCTTTGTTGGCTGATTGGTTGGCAATGCGCTTGATGTGTGAAACCCCGACAGCTGATGGAGAGCCTGATGGAACTTGTTCGCAGTGTCTTCGGATTGCTGCACACGAGCACCCAGATGTAATTGAGATTGAGCCGGATGGGAATTCAATTAAGATTGAACAAATTCGTTATTTGCGAGATGAATTTACTAAAACAGCAGTTGAAGGCACGCAGAAAATTTTTATCATCGAAGCGGCCGATACGATGACTGACAGTGCTGCGAACGGACTGCTTAAATTTATCGAGGAACCGGTTGGACAGCAAACGGCAATTTTGATGGCTGAGAATCGGCAACAAATTTTACCAACGATTATTTCACGGACTCAAGTGGTTGATTTTCACGAAATTGCACCAGAAGATTATTTGAAATCATTGGCAGTGCTCGGATATGATGCTTCGATGACCGACTTGGTAGCTCAGTTAACTGATAGCGTAACAACTGCAGCGGAATGGTTGGAAGATGATTGGTTTGTGAATGCCAGAAACGTTGCGGCTGAGCTAGTGGATAAAATGGTCAAGTTAGATCCACAAGCGTTTAACTTGGTTCAAACCGCAGTAATGCCGCTCGCGACCAATCGCAACCAATCGCAAGTCTGGCTCCGGTTGATTGCAGAAGGCTGGCGCGACATTTTATTATTGGCTCATCATGATATTCAAGCGCCACGTTTTCCAGAGGCACAACAATGGGTGAAGTTAGTTGAAAAGGTTGATTTAGAGCGATTGTTAAAAGTGCAAGAGATTTTATTGCGCGCGCCTCAAATGTTGGGATTAAATATCAGTTTACAAACAACGCTTGAGACGACCATTTTACAAAGTCAATTTGAGTTAGCGGGGAATTAAGATGCAAGCACAAAAAAGTTTTCAGGCTCATGCGACAGGCACGCTATACTTAGTCCCAACGCCGATTGGTAACTTGGGTGATATGACGCAACGCTCGATTGAGACTTTGCAGGAAGTTAATTTAATTGCAGCTGAAGATACGCGGCACACTGCACAATTACTGAACCAATTTGAAATTACGACAAAACAAATTTCATTTCACGAGCACAACAAAGAAATGCGGATTCCAGAATTGATTACACGGCTCCAGGAAGGGACGAATATTGCTCAGGTTTCTGATGCGGGAATGCCTTCGATTTCAGATCCTGGTCATGAACTGGTCAAGGCTGCAATTTTAGCCGATATTCCGGTTGTATCAATTCCGGGCGCTTCTGCTGGAATTACAGCGCTGATTGCATCTGGCCTTGCACCACAACCGTTCACATTTTACGGTTTCTTGCAACGAAAGCCTAAAGAGCAGATTGCGGAGTTAGAAAATTTAGCTCAACATACCGAAACCATGATTTTCTATGAGGCGCCGCACCGTTTGGCTAAGACGTTGGCGAATGTGGCAAAGGTGCTTGGTCCAGAACGGCAAATCGTCTTGGCGCGTGAGTTAACCAAGCGCTATGAAGAGTTCTTACGCGGGGCAGCCGGTGAGTTGGCAGAGTGGGCAACCAGCAATGAAATCCGGGGCGAATTCGTAATACTCATTGATGGAGCCGTGCCAAATTCAAATGCAAACGAAGATGACGACCCTCTGGCAGAGTTAACACCGTTGGAAGCAGTCGCAGCTTTGGTTGAAAACGGGATGAAGACAACAGCTGCAGTTAAAAAGATTGCCAAAGAACGCGAACTTGATAGGCAAAAATTGTATTTGGAATTCCAAGGATTGTAAGAAAGGAACGGGGCACTTTTAGAAATAGTGCTGTGGCTAACTAGCATGAAAGTTTATGAAATTAAACATGAAATTTTGTATTTTGAAGGCGATATGACTGGTAAATTAAGCCTGCCAAATATCTTGAACTTGGCAATTTTGAGTTCGACGGAGCAGTCAATTGCGTATGAAGTTGGTCCTGATTTTACGCATGACTTGGGATTAGGCTGGATTATCTTGCAGCATATCTTGGAGATCAAGCGCCGCCCGTCAATTGGCGAAACGGTGACAGTTAAAACATATGCGAAAGAAGTTAATCCGTTCTTTTGCAAGCGTGAGTATATTTTTGTGGATGCGGATGATAATGAAATTGTGAAAATCGACACGCTTTATGCCATGATCGATATGGAAAAGCGCAAGATGGCTCGGATTCCAGATGGGATTGCCCAAAAGTTTGATCCGATTCTAGTGAAAAAGATTGCCCGTCAACCTGCCCCAGATTCAATTGCTCCAGATGAACAGCTTTTGCGGAGTCAAGACTATCGTGTGCGCTTTACAGATATTGATTCAAATCAGCATGTGAATAATTCTAAGTATCTCAACTGGACGCAGGATGTGCTGGGGCCTGAATTCTTGTTGAGCCATGAACCAAGTCATGTGAATATTAAGTTTGAGCATGAGGTTCGGCTAGGAGATACAGTTGATTCAAAGGTAATAGTGACAGGCAATGCAACGCGTCATCAGATTTCGTCGGGAGCTAATTTGGCGGCCGAGGCTTCGATTGATTGGACGACTAATGCCTAGAAGCTTATAATTAAGGTGTTTAGTAATTAACGTGCAACAGTAAATGATTGAAAGTGTTAAATTTTAAAGGAGAACCTAAATGAGTACATTAGTATTAGGTGGAGCTGGTTATATTGGCTCACACATGGTTGATTTGTTGTTATCACAAGGACGTGAAGTGGTGGTAGTGGATAATTTGGCAACGGGTCATCGCCAAGCCGTTCCAGCACAAGTTCCTTTCTATGAAGTTGATATTCGTGATAAGAAAGCTTTGTCAGCAGTATTTGAGAAAGAAAACATCCAACAAGTCGTGCATTTTGCTGCATCATCAATCGTGCCGGAGTCAATGGCAGATCCGCTTAAGTATTTTGACAACAACACTGCTGGAATGATCGCATTGTTGGAAGTCATGCTTGAACACAATGTGAAGCAAATCGTCTTTTCTTCAACGGCGGCAACTTATGGTGAGCCAGAAGAAAGCCCAATCAAAGAGACAACTCCGCAAAAGCCAATCAATCCTTATGGTCTTTCAAAGCTACAAATGGAACAAATTATGGCGTGGGCAGACAAGGCGTATGATTTGAAGTGGGTAGCGTTGCGTTACTTCAACGTTGCCGGGGCGAAGGCTGACGGTTCAATTGGTGAAGATCATCCGACTGAAACGCATTTGGTGCCAATTATTTTGCAAACGGCATTGGGTCAGCGCAAAGAGATTATGATGTATGGGGATGACTATAATACTCCTGATGGCTTTAACGTTCGTGATTATGTGCAGGTGATGGATTTGGCTGACGCGCACATCTTGGCTTTGGATTATTTGGCTAAGGGTAATGAATCAAACCAGTTCAACCTTGGGACAGCCAATGGTTATTCTGTGAAGCAAATGGTTGAAGCTGCGCGTGAGGCTACTGGAAAAGAAATTCCAGCTAAGATTGGGCCTCGCCGTGCCGGAGATCCGGATTCATTGGTGGCTGATTCAACAAAGGCGCGTGAAGTGCTTGGTTGGGCGCCTAAGTACGAATCTGTGCAAGAAATTATTAAGACGGCTTGGACGTGGCATCAAACGCATCCAAATGGCTATGAAGATAAATAGAGCATGTAATATCGGTTTTGAGCAACGCGAAAAATTGAACTGACGAGATAAGGATATTATGTTCATTAAGTGAAACGTGATGATAAGTAATCTTCTTAGAATCGCTTAGTTCAAAGATATGTAAGGCGTTTGTGATAGAGCATGTAACAACGGTTTTGAATAATAGGTATAAGAAATGGTAGTTTTGCGAATTTGCAGAGCTATCATTTTTATTCAGTGATTGTTTCTTATGCTAATTGGAATATTAAAATAAAACATGCGGTGTAGGGGGGTGTCTATATTTATAATAAACGGTTACATGCTGATTTAAAGGATTATATATTTGTGAATTCGAAATCCCACTAGCAAGCAGATGGAAACGCTTACAAAAAGTTTGATAAAAATAAAATTATATACTATAATGAACTTGTGGCATAGTTATGTTTAAAGCATTAAATGATTTTTTATATAATCATACGGAGGGGAATGTTATGACTATGAATCGTTTTATGAAAAATACCGCACTTGTACTTTCTTCAATCACTTTGATGGCTGTTATTATTCCTTCTGGAGCAGTAGTATTTGCTTCGAGTAGTTCAAATGTTGAAAATGTTGACACAAATACTCGGAATAAAGTTCTTAAGGATGTAACTAATGAGTTGATTCGTATTTCTGTTGAACATGGATTTGGTGTTGATCTGGTTAATTTATCAGATTTTGAGAAAGAAATTGTTTTAAACGAATTTTATGTTCAAATGCCGGAAACTCGTAACCCGGTTGTCGCTGTTCTTGGCGCAATCGCTGCTGTTATTGCCATTGGAAAGTATGGGTATGATGCAGGACGTTATGGGGCAATGCGCTTGTCAGATAGTGGAGTTGTTACTAGGGGAACTTATAAAAATTATCCAGCTCTGTACCCTGCAGTAACTGCTACTTTTGGAGTCATGGTTGGATTAGGATTTGATGATTGGATGAGGGGACGTTGATTAATTTAGTAGAATTATTGCAAAATATAATCAGGGGACTATTGGATTTTGGAAGCTGGATTATCCAGCCTCTGATGTGGATTGTAATAGTTTGTTTGTTTATTGAAAACCACAGATTAAAAAATAAAATTAAAGAACAAAAACATGATAAAACATAACTATATGAATAGTTTAATTTATGTAAAGTTTGCTGGTGCCACACTTAGCAAGCTTTTTTATTTATTATCTGTGTAACTGCTTCCTGCATTTTTTAAATACAGTAAATCAGGATGATTTCGTGATTGACCTTTAATGGTAATAATGTTTAAATTTTGTATAATTAAACTTTATATAGAAGCGAAAGTTGGAACGCTCATGATTGAATACTTCAAAAAAATGTTAGCTGATATTGGAATGAAAGAATGCATCATCAATACTGTGATAGTAACGGCCCTTTACATTGTTATTTCACTACAGCCGTACATGCTTTCCAAAATATTTACGAACAGTGGCACGAATATTTTAGTAATCGGTAGCATCATTATATTTTCATTTTTAGCGCAACCATTGGTAAATTTTCCTAATAACAATATGCTCCAAAGAATTAGGAAGTCATCAAAGAAAATAATTTTTGAGAGCGTGGCTGAAAAAGGGTTCCAGTATTCATTGAATCATTCTCTAGGCAAAACTCAATCGCTCATTAACGAAGCATCATTTTGTGTTCGAAATCTGTATTCTGAAGTATTTCAATTTTTCTTTAAATCAGTTATCATGGCGATTTTATATACATCTTTATTGGTACGAAGTGATTTTAAGTTAGGCATTATTTATTTAATTTCAGTGATAATTTTCTTGCTATTTGCCTATAAGACAAGCTCGAACAGTACTTCACATATTCAAACAGCTTTAAATAGTTCTACCAAAATTAATGAATACGTAGTTGATTATTTTCGCAATATTGATACGATTGCAAGTCGGAAAACAGTGAATTATGAGGCTGGAATTTATAACGAACTTTTGAATGATGAGAAAAACATATACTATCATGTTCAATTGCTGCAGGATCGTAAATTTTTAGTTCAACAGATTTTTCTAATATTATTATTTGCGCTTCAATTTGTTTATTTGATGGTTTTTAACGAAAACGGGAGACAGTTGATTTCTGAAAGTTTGTTGATTATGATTTATTCAATCATTGTGCTATCTTCTTTTTCAAAAAATGTTATTGTGGCGAAAGAACTTTTTTCAAGGCTCAATATATCTTTAAATAAGCTGGACTTTAACGGTGGTGCGGATGTAGCAAATGTTGAGCACGCCAAGCAACAAGCTGGACTAAAAGCTGAAAATCTTGGAATAAAAATTCGCGAGAAAAAAATATTTGATGATTTGAATTTTAGTTTTAAGCATGATGAAAAAATTCATATCACCGGAGAAAACGGGTCTGGTAAAAGTACACTTGTTAAAATCATTAGTGGGCTACTGAAAGCAACTGAAGGATCAATTACTATTTCTGAGGAATACACAAAATCTGGTGAAATCGCATATTTTTCTCAAACTTCAAATTTATTTAATCGAACCATCCGAGATAATTTGTTATATCCAGATGGGCAAGACTTAGATGAAAAATTAATTGAAACTTTGCGCGAGGTTGGGTTTTCAGGAAATAATTCAGAATTATTAACGTTGTTGGACGAATACCCTGGTGATTTAGACGGACAATTTTCTGGAGGTGAAAAACAACGTATTCTTCTTGCTAGAATGCTGTTATCAAGTGGGAAAATTGTGATAATTGATGAGCTTGATTCTGCTTTGGATTCTGCTGGTAAAGAGGCTTTCACAAAAATTATTAATGAAAAAATGAATGATCGGCTCGTTTTGGTTATTTCGCATTCTGATAAGACAGGAATTAATTTTGATCGAGAATTTAGTTTATAACGAGCAAAAAATGCTAGAGCCCAAATCAACGGGTTCTAGCATTTTTAAATATTTTAAGGCAAATCATTTCCTGCCGCGAGATAAATATCGTACCATTCTTGATTTGTTAATTGAACTTTGTCGTTTTCGGTCATTTCATCAATCCGGTTCAAACTCATCGATCCCAAGACGACTTGCATCTTTGCAGGATGATACGTAATCCAAGCGACTGCAACCGCATTTTTAGTCACGCCATATTTGTCAGCAATTTCTTGCAACTTGGCATTTACTTCTGGGAACTTTGGATTGTCGATAAATGGTCCTTCAAAGAAACCGTACTGGAATGGCGACCAGGCTTGAATCGTCATCTTCTTCAAACGCGAATAGGCTAAGATACCGCCATCATGATCAACAGAACGCGGATCAGTCATGTTGACGTGGAATTCTGAATCAATCATTCCAGTATGCATAATACCAAACTGCAACTGATTAGCAACTAATTTTTGATCAACTGCGGATTGGAGAAGTTCAACTTGCCAAGGATTCATGTTTGAAACACCGAAATGGCGAACCTTGCCAGCTTTTTCAAGGGTATTAAAGGCTTCAGCAATTTCAGCAGGATCTTGCAATGTATCTGGACGATGTAACAAGAAGACATCCAAATAATCCGTTTGCAAACGTTGTAGTTCAGCATCAACAGACGCAATTAAATGTTTTCCAGCGAAATCATAACGCGGACCTGTCCAACCATCACCATTAATTTGCCCGTCTTCTAGGATGATCCCACCCTTTGACTGAATGAAAATATCATCACGAGATACACCAGCATCTTTTAACGCTTGTCCAAAAACGGTTGAAGATTTTCCAGCGGCATAAATATCAGCTGTGTCAAAGAAATTCACGCCCTTGTCGAGTGCTTTTTCTACAGTTGATTGAGCTTCATTGGCGGTCTTTGAATCGATGCGCATGACACCCAAAGCGACGTCAGGAACGATTAAACCAGAATTACCTAAATTAATTTTAGCCATTAAATTTTCCTTTCTTTAAATCCAGTAAACTACCCCTCCATTATAACAGCTTTATTGAGTCTGCTTGGCGTTGGTGGTTTCGCATGTAAACAATATAATTACGGCCGTTGCATTTAAGAAAATGAGTAAGGTCATTGCGGTTTTGTTAATCGTGGCTTCGGCGTGTGTGATCTTGCCGTTGGTTGGTAATTGGATTTCTGTAGTTTTGTATATCGTTGCTTTTGCATTGATTTTGACAAAGGGCAACAATCCAGCTAACTAAATTTTAGGTCTAAAATTGTCGAATTCCGTTTTTGGGGTTCGATTTTTTTGGTTGTAAAAACATTCACACAAATTTCAGAAAATACACATAATGATAATATACAATGACGTTGTTGTAAAAAAATTAAATATTCGAGGTACATATTATGAAATTACACACTAAGTTCATTGCTAGCACATTTTGTGCATTAGCGTTGTTAGGTGGCGGAACCGTATTAGCCAATACATGGACAGTTTCTTCTGTTTTGGTTCCTAGACTAGGTGGGGGTATTATAACTCAAGAGACGAATACAAAGACGACAAATTCAAATGTGGCGTCATTTAATGGTGATGCTACACCAAACGCTTTAGGATATGCTGTTATGATTGTTAATTCAAAGGGAGAGGCGCGCTCTAGTTACACCAGTCTTAAAAAGGATGTAACGACGCAAGCTGCCAATAATACGGGAACAATCGGGTATAATTACCCAGCATACATTCACTCAAATATTGCAGAACCAAATAGTAACCAGACTAAGTTTCACTTCTCAGCAGACGCGCAGTAGTTGAATTTGTATGATTAGCTTATTAAAAACAAAGAGTCAACTAATGTATTGCATACTTGCCGCATTATCAGGAATTAGTTTTTTTGTGAGCGCAGATGTTAATACTGATATTCCAACCCAATTGTTATATAGACATATCACGTACTATTTAACGGTTCCCTTACTAGTAATAGTATGCGCTACTAGATTACACAAAAATATGCACATTAAAAATAACTTGATTACTCGATTAGGGTACGTAAAGTTTATTGTTTTTCAATATGCAACTAGTTTTTTAATTTTACTTTGTTTCACGCTGATGCAATATATGGTGCTGTTTTTGTATGGGAATATTGCTCATGGTAGTGGTTACAATATGGCTGTATTCGCACTGATAGTTAATATTATTTTGTATATTAGTATCTGGTTGATTTTAAATTTAATTACATTCGGTGTTAATGGAAGTATTCTTGCTATAATCTGTGTTTTCTTAGGATTGGTAGTTCATTACGCATATTATTTATTTCCTGTAATTTCTTATTATCCAGCTCGATAGATCGGAGTCTAAATGCGAATTATATGGTTTTCAAAACTCAAATATTTACTTGCAGTAATTGTCTTAAATATTATTGCAATTTCTGATGTATTCCAAGGCATTAGAGAGAATGGGCCGGCATTGAAGGCAGTTAGCCAAAAAGCAGGAAATGAAGGGGGAATGATTTTATTCTATCAAATTCAAAGTGGTTATGCATCGGGGTTAATTCAGTTTGTGACAGGATTTTTAGGATACATAATTATTCCGATGATTTTTTCGCAACAGGTAATTAAATCAAGAATTACGAAATCAGATTCAATGTTGATTACGCGGGTGAATGGGAATAAAAATTACTTATTTTCAGCATTCTACACTAACGCTGTGCTCACTTTCTTTGCCTTTTTATCTGCAGAACTAATGCGGCTAGTACTGATTGTCATATTCTATGCACCAATTCATTTGAATCAAACAAGTTGGTACTTAACAAAGAGTATGCAATATTACATTTTTAAAAATGGACTCGCTAATTTGGTTGCCTTTGTCTTATTGTTTTGTATTGGACAAGCTTTGTTTTCAAGTTTAGTGCTATCAATCGGGCTTTATCTAAAGAATCATGTGGTCTATTTATTGACGGGGTTAGCAGTGGCGTTGATTGGGATTGTCGTTCCTGGATTAGTTGGACCGCAGATAATTCAACATAATAGTTTTTGGACGTCGATTCTTTCAATTAATGCTCTCATTCAACCAGCCTTAAGTACAGTTGGAATGTGGGTTTCAAAGTACAATGGTGGCCTAGTTTGGCTTGGATCGTTTGCATTTTATGGATTAATTACAACAACATTATTAGCAATCAGAATCAAAATTGATGCTGGTAAGCATAACTAACAGGTGGATAAAATGCTATTAGAATTAAAAAATGTGAGCAAAAAATTTAATCAACAAATTGTGCTAGACGACGTTGATTTTAGTGTTGATACTGGTAAGTTGATTCTGATTCGAGGAGCCAATGGTTCTGGTAAATCTACAATTTTCAAATTAATAGTTAAAATTATCGAGGCTGATAGTGGTGAAATTGTGATCGATGATAATGCTAATATTGGAGCTTTAATTGAAAATCCAATGTTTATGGAAGATTCGAATTTCAAGAATAACATGAAGTTTTTGGCAAAGATTAAAAACAATTTTGATGAGAGTGTCATTAAGGATTTAACTAAGCGCCTCGGGTTGGATTACGACAACAAGCTTAAATTGAGCAAATACTCGATTGGAATGCGCCAAAAAGCAGGCATCATTCAAGCGATCATGGAAGAGCAAAACCTAATATTGTTAGATGAACCAACACGCGGATTGGATCAGGATGCTTTACCTAAATTTTTTGCGATCATTAATGAATTAATCGCGAACGACAAAACGGTTATAATTACGTCTCATGAATTTTTGAATGATTTAAATTTTGATGCCACATATGAGTTGAAAGAGGGAAAGTTATCATTAAAACAGGAAAATTAGGAAACCAAAGTTTATACTTGGTTCTAGTTTTGATGGGAATGCTTATTTTCATTAAAAATCCAGATACATTTGCCAATGTAAGATATGGAATTGATCATTCAACTGTATTTAGCGTACTTTTTTCAATTATTTTAGGATCGATTGAACTTATTATGTTACTAAGCTATTTTACTGACTTTTGGAATATCAGTGAGTTAGTTAATATTCGCGCTGGAAAAATGAAACGCGGATTGATTGAGTTAAAAATTATTGCGCCATGTCTGCTGTATCTTTTAGGTGTAAATTTTTTGCTGGACCTGCTACATAAAAATATTTTATGGGGTGGATTATTAAGAATTGGAATAACTACGGTGTTGGTAGTCATTGCGGATCGATTGATTAAGCAAAAAATGTTTTTTGGTTGGGTTGCATTGATGATCATTATAATTGGACGTGTTTTTATATTTTAATCGAGCAGTGGAAAATTATTTCTGCTGCTTTTTTGCTGTCTTATTGGTAGCAGAGGTGGCTTTCTTAGGCAATGTGACTTCAAAAGGTAAAGATTGTTTAATTGTTCAATCATTTAGCTTCTGTATAATGGTAAGTGAACGTAATAATCAGTTTTTTTAAAATATAAAATAAGTTGTAGGAGAGTTTTAATGATATTAATTGCATTGCTGGCAGTTTTGTTACCTTTAATATTTTTGGCGTTAATGAATTTGCCTGCCGCTAAGGGAATGGCAATTAGTTCTGCGGTAGTCTTGGTTGTGGCATTTATTTTTTGGAAAATGCCCTTGAAAGTTCTCAGCGCGTCTATCTTACAGGGAATCCACAAGACGATTCCAATCTTATGGATCCTGTTTGGTGCCCTGATCATGCTAGAAGTGTTGCGACATACCGGTGCCATTCAACGGATTAATCAAGGATTTACATCTGTCACTTCAGATATGCGCGTGTTGACAATTATCATTGCCTTTTTGTTTGGCGCTTTAATCGAAGGTGTCTCTGGCTTTGGAACGCCGGCCATGGTGACAGCTCCATTGTTGATGGCGTTAGGATTTCGGCCAATGGCAGCCGTGACTTTGGCGTTGGTGGGTGACTCGACCTCTGCTTCGTTTGGTGCGGTTGGAACTCCTTTGACGGTTGGATTAAGCAATATCGCCAGCGGGCCTGACTTTATTCAAAAGATTGGCGAGATGATTACTAGAATTGATTTGACAGCTGGTGCGATTGTGCCAACGTTAATTATTTTTTTGCTCGTTAAATTTTTTGGTAACAACGAAAAGCAAAATCGTGAATGGCTTGAAATTGTGCCGTGGACTTTGTTTATCGGAATTGCGTACACAGTTGTTGCTGTAGGAGCAGTTTTGTTTGTCGGATACGAATTTGCTTCGATTTTGACGCCTTTAGTGATGCTGGTAGTGGCGATTGCTTCGGTCAAATTTAAATTTTTACTACCTAAGTCAGTCACGCAAAATCCATGGACGGAAGCGCGAGATCCAAAAGTTAAATTGGACAATGATGAAGCTCCAAAAATGTCGTTGTTAGTCGCTTGGACACCTTACTTGTTGGTTGTTGTGTTATTGTTGCTTTCACGGACAGTCGAACCATTGCGCGTGTTTATGAACAAGTACGTTGACCTATCGTGGAACCATATTTTAGGATTCAAAGATATTAGCTCGGCGTGGCAATTTTTGTATTCGCCAGGAACAATCTTGGTATTGTCGGCTATCTTTGGCCTCTTGATTCAGGTTCGCAACATTAAACCAATCGTGCGTCAATCTAAATCAGTTTTGAAAGGCATTGGGCCGACAGCATTTACGTTGGCTGTCACTTTGATCATGGTGCAAGTCTTTAGTAATTCAGGCTTGAACGCTGGGTATCTCGTCAGCATGCCGACGTATATTGCAAACACAGTAGCGTCATTTGCGGCACCAGTCTGGGTGTTCATCGCTCCATTCCTTGGAGAACTGGGCGCGTTTATTACTGGAAGTGCAACGGTTTCAACTTTAACGTTCGCACCAATTCAGTACAATGTGGCTCAACAAGCGGGAATTTCAACGAACATTATCTTGGCTGTGCAAGTGATTGGAGCGGCCGCTGGAAATATGATTTGTGTGCATAATATCGTTGCAGCCAGTGCCGTGGTTGGTCTTGGTGGTAATGAGGGTGCAATCCTACGTAAGACAGCAATTCCAGCGTTGATCTATGCTGTGTTGCTTGGAATCACGGGCTTTGTGATGCTGAATTTTTTCTAAATAAAACTTTGTGCTAGTTGTGAATTGTTGTCCTATTGGTTGATCAGCTTCGCTAAAGATTCTTTACGTTCGGATTTGCCCTGCACGATTCATTATGCGTTTTGTTAGCGATTTATCGCTTACCAAAACACGATCCGCAGTACTTAGTTGGGCAGCTGTGTCATACAGCTGGGCGACTTAGTAACGTAGGTGGTT
>JAITPD010000016.1 GCA_031289615.1 Lactobacillaceae bacterium
AAATCATTGACGTTGACTTAAACAATTATAGATTAGCCATTTGGCTAATCAAAAACAAAAATGGAACCAATGAATAACAAACAAATGTTATTCATCAGTCCCAAATATTATAGAACCGATATCTGTGATGGTGTTTTTGGTGGAATTAGTTTTTTAAAATGATAACGCGTAATGCTAGTTGTGCAATACCTTCTTTATTTTCCAGCGCTTGATCACTTACTATCATCATTTCAATCCACCACGCTTTTAATTAAATGAACAAGGTGTTGCATTAAAATGTTTCTCTTTGATTGAGCAGCGTAGCGATTCTGTCGTCGGATGATAGTTCCTGCCGAATCGGGATGAACTATTTCATTAACACCAGGACCCAACAGTTAGTGAAATTGACGAATTATTTCGGCTTTCATCCCGATTCGTGTAGGAAGCTCCGTTACTAAGCAGTTTAGTCGGTTTCACCGTCTGCCCAGAAAAGTACTGCGCATCGTGTTCTGATAAGCGATAAATCGCTAACAGAACGCATACATCCGAGCGTAAAGAATCTTTAGCGAAGCTGATCAAGCAAAGGGTAATATTACACAACAAGTACAACACGTCATACAAAGTAAAGATAATAAGTGTGGTAAAAACCATTACGTCTGGGGTAATATGGTAAGTATAAATAGTTAAAAATGTTGCGTTCAGCTCATCTTGGATTGAGTTGATTTAATCAATAAAAGAGGAAATAGTATGACAGCACTACCTGATGGATTCGAGAATAAATACCGCCAATTGTTAGGCGCTGAAGCAGATGAATTCATTGCTTCATTCGAACAACCAGTAATCAAAGCTTTCCGGGTTAATCCGTTAAAAGCACAGCAAGAATTGTATGATACAAAATCTGACAAGGACACAGTTTGGGGCCAGTGGGGACGAATTGGTAACGTGTCAGGACATTCAGTCGATCATACGACTGGATTGATCTATTCGCAAGAGCCAAGTGCGCAATTAGTAGCTGAAATTGCTCATCCAAAAGCGGGCGAAAAGGTGCTTGATTTGGCCGCAGCCCCTGGTGGAAAAACAACACACTTAGCATCGTTTTTAAATCAAACTGGTTTCTTGGTCACCAATGAAATTTTCCGAAAACGAGCAACGGTTTTAAGCGAAAATGTCGAACGTTTTGGAATTCAAAATGCGCTAGTAACAAACCATGCACCAGCGGAATTAGCAATGCATTTCCCAGCATATTTTGATCGAATTGTGTTGGATGCACCGTGTTCTGGCGAGGGAATGTTCCGCAAAGATCCTGGCGCAATGCAATATTGGGATGTAGATTATCCGGCTCGTTGTGCAAAATTGCAACGTGAAATTTTAGTAGAAGCGATGAAGATGCTTAAGCCGGGTGGTGAGTTGATTTATTCAACGTGTACTTTTGCCCCTGAAGAAGACGAACAAGTTGTTGCGTGGCTATTAGAAAATTATCCAGCTTTGTCAGTGGTTCCAATTGATAAGCCGGCTGGCGTGGATAATGGACGTCCAGAATGGGCCGATGGTAATCCAGAGTTGGCCAAGACAGCACGTCTATTTCCACATCATTTGGATGGCGAAGGACATTTTATTGCTAAGTTGAAATTGGCGGACGAAGCAACAGAAGAGTCACAAGAGCGCAAAATTGCTCAATCAAATTTAACACCTGAACAACAAAAATTATGGCAAACTTTTCAAGCTGAATTGTTAGCAGATTTCAAAACGGAAACGTTGCTGACTTTTGGTGATCAACTTTATTCGGCTCCATTAGAAACACCAGCTCTAAAAGGGTTGAAGGTAATGCGAGCCGGAATTCATCTTGGTACGTTTAAGAAGAAACGCTTTGAGCCGAGTCTGGCACTTGCATTGGCTTTACACCCAGATCAACTTACACACATATATGCTTTGACCGATGAAGAATGGGCGGCGTATGTGCATGGCGAAACTTTCTTTATTCGCGAACGTGAAAAGTACACGAACGGATGGTACTTGCTGACAATCAATGGCAATGGAACTGGCTTTGGTAAATTAGTCGATGGGCAGATGAAAAACTTCTATCCAAAGGGGCTGCGATTCCAGGTGCGGACGAATGTTTCAGATTTAGTACAGAATTTAGAAGATGATATGTATTAGTTCTGGCAATAGAATGGTAAAATGTAAGCAGAACATTTTGAAGGGAAATCAACAGATGGCAAATAGTAAAATCACGCAAGAAGAAGTTTTGCACGTGGCTGGGCTGGCTAAATTGGCACTGACAGCGGACGAGGCAAGTACTTTTACTGGGCAACTAGAAAAGATTTTTGATTTAGTCGATACACTAGCGGAGGTAGACACAGAGGGTGTTGAGCCAACTTATTCTGTGACTGATTTGAAAACAGCATTACGCGAAGATGTGGCGGTTAATGCTAATCAGATGCAAGAATTATTACACAACGCACCAGAACATCAAGAAACTTTGATTAAAGTGCCAGCAATTCTTGATGAAGGGGGAGTCAACTAATGAACTTTTTTGATACTGATTTGACTGATTTGCACCAAAAGTTGGTCACTAAGGAAATTTCTGCACGCGAATTGACAGAACAGACGCTGGCTAAGATTGAAGCGACTGACGAGCGCTATGATGCCTTCATTACTTTGATGAACGACAAAGCCGAAGCACAAGCCAAGCAGATTGACGAACAAGGAGTTGCTGCCGACCAAATTTTGGCAGGAATTCCATATGGGATTAAGGATAACTTGGTGACTAAGGATATCCAAACTACGGCAGCTTCGCATATGCTAGAAGGCTTCAAGCCGATTTTTGATGCGGCTGTGGTTGAGAAGCTTGCGGCTCAAGGTGCGGTTGGTGTTGGAAAGTTAAACATGGACGAATTTGCCATGGGTTCAACGACCGAGACTTCGTACTATAAGCAAACCAAGAATGCTTGGGATCAAACCAAGATTCCTGGTGGTTCTTCAGGTGGATCGGCCGTTTCAGTTGCAGCTGGACAAGTTCCATTTGCCCTTGGTTCAGACACTGGTGGATCAATTCGCCAACCAGCTGCGTTTAATGGGATTGTAGGATTGAAGCCAACGTATGGCCGTGTTTCACGGTGGGGCTTGATTGCATTTGCGTCTTCATTGGATCAAATTGGACCATTGACGCGGACTGTGAAGGATAACGCATTGGTCTTAAATGCGATTGCGGGTCATGACGAACGCGACCAAACCTCTTCAAACCGTGCTGTACCTGATTTCACAGCTTCTTTGACTGGCGATGTTAAAGGAATGAAGATTGCTGTGCCTAAGGAATACTTTGGCGAAGGTGTTGATGAGCAAGTCAAGACTACGGTTCGTTCTGGATTAAAGCAACTCGAAGCGCTAGGGGCTACCATTGATGAAGTTTCGTTGCCACACACCAAGTATGGCGTGGCTGCTTATTATATTCTGGGTTCTTCAGAAGCGTCATCAAATCTGCAACGGTTTGATGGAATTCGTTATGGGTTCAGGGCTGAAAATGTTAAAACGCTAGAAGATTTGTATGTGCAAAATCGAACACAAGGCTTTGGTGATGAAGTGAAGCGCCGGATTATGCTAGGAACGTTCTCATTGTCAGCTGGTTCATATGATGCGTACTTCAAAAAAGCAGCTCAAGTTCGGACATTGATGAATAATGATTTCCAAAAAGTTTTTGCTCAATATGATTTGATTGTAGCTCCAACAACACCAAACATTGCGTACAATTTTGGCGAAAACCAAGACGATCCACAAGTTGCCTACATGAATGACGTTTTGACAATTCCAGTGAATATGGCTGGATTGCCAGGCTTGTCAATCAACGCTGGCTTTGTCGACGGATTGCCAGTTGGAATGCAAATTATTGGAAACCGTTTTGATGAGGAAAAGGTTTATAAGGCAGCGTACGCCTTTGAGCAGGCAACACGGCTCTTTGAACAATTACCAGGAGGTGCAAAGTAATGGCGATTTCAAATTTTGAAACAACAATCGGGCTAGAAGTCCACGTTGAATTGAAGACGAATTCAAAAGCAATGTCACCTTCACCAGTTCAATATGGTGCAACACCCAATTCAAACACAAACGTAATCGACTGGGGTTATCCTGGAGTTTTGCCACAAGCAAATAAGGGTGCCTTAGAATATGGAATGATGGCCGCATTGGCTTTGCACGCAGATATTACACGGCGGTTGCATTGGGACCGGAAGAATTATTTCTATCCTGATAATCCAAAAGCTTACCAAATCACACAACAATTTGAGCCAATTGCTAAGAATGGTTGGTTGGAAATTGTAGTCGATGGTGAGACAAAGCGGATTGGAATTACTGAATTGCACGTGGAAGAAGACGCCGGGAAAAATACTCACGGTGGCGACGGATATTCTTATGTTGATTTGAATCGACAGGGAACTCCTTTGATCGAAATCGTTGGTCAACCAGATATTAAGACGCCGGATGAAGCCTATGCATATTTGGAAGCTTTAAAAGAGGCGATTCAATTTACTGGGATTTCGGATGTCAAGATGGAAGAGGGATCAATGCGAGTTGATGCCAATATTTCAATTCGCCCAGTTGGTTCAGATCAATATGGAACTAAGGTCGAGCTGAAGAACCTGAACTCATTTAACTATGTTCGTAAGGGCCTCGAGTTTGAGGAGCAACGTCAGGCGAAGATTTATTTAGCTGGCGGAACTATTAAGCAACAAACTCGTCGTTACGATGAAGCAACTGGTGAGACAGCTTTGATGCGGGTGAAGGAAACGGCGGACGATTATCGTTATTTCCCAGAACCAGATTTGGCTCCAATTGAGATTGATCAAGAATGGGTTGATACTGTAGAAGCGCGTTTGCCTGAATCTGCTGGGCTGCGGCGTCAACGTTATACGACAGAGTTGGGCTTAGATGCTTATGATGCTGAAGTTTTGACGCAGACATTGGCAATGGCGAACTTCTTTGATCAAACGATTGCGGCGGGTGCGGAAGCCAAGCGAACTGCGAACTACTTGATTGGTGATGTCAACGCGTATTTGAATGCTGAGCACGTTGATTTGCAAGATACTAAGTTGATACCGCAAAACTTGGCGACCATGATTAATTTGATTGATGATGGAACGATTTCAACCAAGATGGCTAAGAAGGTCTTTAAGGCGATTACGGACGGATTGGACCCAGTTGCTTATGTGGAAGAAAATGGTTTGAAGCAACTTTCTGATCCAGCGCAATTGACGCCGATTATTACTGAAATTTTGGATAAGAATGAACAATCAGTGCTCGATTTCTTGGGTGGAAAAGAACGTGCAACAAAGGCTTTGATTGGACAAATTATGAAGGCAACACAAGGAAATGCCAATCCAAATGTTGTGAATGAATTGTTGATGCAATTGTTAGAAGCGCGGAGGTAATCATTGTGGCTAAACGAGCACGAATTATTTACAACCCAACTTCTGGGCGTGAAGCGATTCGCCGTGATTTGGTGGACATTTTGGATGTCTACGAAAAAGCAGGTTATGAAACCTCGGCTTTTGCGACATCTGCGACCCCTAAATCAGCTGAAAATGAGGCGCGTCGAGCTTCTTTGGATGGCTTTGATTTAATCATTGCAGCTGGTGGCGATGGAACTATTAATGAAGTTGTGAATGGAATCGCGCCACTAGAAAAGCGTCCTAAGTTGGCAATTATTCCTGCTGGGACGACAAATGATTATGCGCGGGCTTTGCGGATCCCTCGCGACGAGCCATTAGAAGCTGCTAAGGTCGTGTTGCAGAATCGAACAGCGTTGATTGATGTTGGTAAAGCCAATGACACGTATTTCATCAACATCGCGGCTGGTGGGTCAATTTCTGAGCTAACATATTCTGTGCCTTCAAAACTCAAGACGATGTATGGCTATTTGGCATACGTGATCAAGGGAGCAGAACTCATTACGCGGGTCAAGCCGATGGACTTGGATGTGAAGTACGATGGTGGCGAATATCACGGGCAAGCTTCAATGTTTTTCCTCGCGCTCACAAACTCGGTTGGCGGGTTTGAGTCAATTGTTCCAGATGCGAAGTTAGACGATGGAAAGTTCACGGTGTTGATTGTTAAGACAACCAAGTTACCTGACATCATGACTTTAATGTCAGAGGTGATTAACGGTGGAAAGCACGTCGACGATCCAAATTTGATTTATGTTAAATCTTCGCATGTTGAAGTGTCATCACCATCTGATGAACAAGTCATGGTTAACCTTGATGGCGAATACGGTGGGGATGCGCCAATGATTTTTGATGATTTCCAAAAGCATATCGAAATTATTGCTAACCTGGACGAGATGGATGAAAGCATGCTGATAAATTAAAGAGCATGGAGCACTGGGTTTGAGCGAAGCGAAAAATTAAACCAACGAGCTAAGGAATGAACGTTTGTTGCGTGCAACGCGACGAAAAGTTCGGTTCTTAGAGTCGTAAGGTTTAAAAGTGCGTAAGGCGTTTATTAAAGAGCATGGAGCACTGGGTTTGAGCGAAGCGAAATTTATTTCCTCGTTCAATTGTGAAATCTCATACAAAAATTACGCCACAAAATATTCACAAATCACAATTGCTACTAATTTTAAATCCTTACTAAACGTTGATTTAATCACGTTTAGACATTAAAAAGACTGAATGATTAAACTTCATTCGGTCTTTTTTAATTATGCTATTTTTTTGACTTGAAAAATTCACAAACTAATCACGAAGTCCATAGTTTCATCTAAGTTTTCCTCTAAAATAGTGTAATTGTCTTAAATGTCGGAGAGAGGAGGCCAGAGAAGATGGACTATGCAAAAAATACAACCCAAGCTCACAGCAACGAAAAATATTTTTTCTCATCTGATGATTTTTTTCATCTGAGAATTCGGACCGAGCTACCAAATTTTAAAGAACTTGTTTATCTTTTCATGAAACGGGCGACCGATCTTTTGGGAGCTAGTGTTGGACTCATTTTAACTCTGCCTCTTTTCTTAATAATTGCACTTATCATCAAAATTGAGGACGGCGGAACGATTTTCTTTGCACAAAAACGTGTTGGGTTAAATGGTCAGACGTTCAAGATGTTGAAATTCCGTTCGATGGCCATGGATGCTGAAGAACGGTTGGCTGAGATTGCGCATTTGAATGAAGTCCAGGGCGTGACGTTTAAATTAAAGAACGATCCGCGACTGACGAATGTTGGTCGCTGGTTGCGCGGGCATTCATTGGATGAAATTCCTCAATTTATCAATGTGTTAAAAGGCGAAATGAGTTTGGTTGGTCCACGGCCAGCCTTAATTTCCGAAGTCGAGAGTTATTCTGATTATGATAAAATTCGACTTTGCGCGATCCCTGGTCTATCTGGTCTGTGGCAAGTTAGCGGGCGCAGTACGACATCGTATGCTGAGATGATTCGTCTCGATATTCGATACATTAATTCGCGTTCATGGTGGAAAGATTGTTTCATCATGTTGTTAACCATCATTCAAATTTTCCAAAGTTCTGATCAGAATGGAGCGTACTAAATATGAAGATAGCGTTAGTCGGGTCAAGTGGTGGTCACCTGACCCATTTATATTTATTAAAGCCATTTTGGGAGTCACACGAGCGGGTTTGGGTCACTTTTGATAAAGCTGATGCGAACAGCCTTCTAGCAGATGAACGTCGCTACAATGCGTTTTATCCAACCAATCGTAATTTAGTTAATCTAATTAAGAATACATTTTTAGCTGTCAAAGTATTAATTAAAGAACGCCCGGATGTGATTATTTCTTCGGGAGCCGCTGTTGCAGTGCCGTTTTTCTATTTAGGAAAATTATTTGGAGCTAAGACGATTTACATTGAAGTTTTTGACCGTGTTGATAAACCGACTCTCACGGGTAAAATGGTGTATCCAGTGACTGATCGCTTCATTGTCCAATGGCCAGAAATGAAATCTGTTTACCCTAAGGCAATTAATTTAGGAGGAATCTTCTAATGATTTTTGTTACGGTGGGAACTCATGAGCAACCGATGAATCGTTTGCTGCAAGAGTTGGATCGACTAATTGAAAGCAAGGTCATTCAAGAAGAAGTGATTATTCAAAATGGTTTTAGTGATTTTGAAGTTCGTGGTGCTAAAATGGAGCAACTTTTGCCCTTTAAAGAGATGCAAAAAAACATGGAAGACGCTCGAGGAATCATCACGCATGGTGGAGCTGCAACATATTTACAGGCGCTTGCGCTTGGAAAAGTTCCGGTGGTCGTTCCAAGAAGTTTTGCATATCACGAACATGTTAACGATCATCAACTCGAGTTTGCCCAAAAATTAGTTGCGGTCGGTTATCAATTAGAGATTGTAGAAGACATGGCTGATTTAGAACTAGCAATCAAACATGTCGCAACTTTGACCGGTGAGACTAAATCGCATAATGCTGAGTTTAATCAACACTTTGAAGAGGTTGTTGGCGAGCTATTTAATAAAGGATGAAAAAATGAATATCGAATTTACAATAGTTGATGTGTATAAAATTATGAAAAAGGTGTTACTAATTGGCGGAATCTTAGGGCTAATTGTTGCTGCTGCTGGTTTCATGTACGGAAAAGAATACACTGAAGAAAAAAATCATTATCAAGCCCGCTTTGAACTGGCAGTTGTGGGTGACTACGATAAAGATATTAGTGAAGATCTGATGACTGGAACTTTGGACCAAAGTTTGGTGCAAACCTATGCTCAACTTGTTGTTTCGGACGGTGTTTTGCGTAATGCCATCGAAGAGTTAACGGGTGAACCTGCCACGACTTCTAAGATTAATGCTCTCAAGAAGCAGGTCAATGTCGAGGCGATTCAAAATACTCGGCTGATTCGCGGAAGTGTTGCGTCTAAAACTGCTGACGGTGCCATCAAGGATGCTAATGCTGTTGTGAATGCGACAATTAAGCGTTCAGAAACATTGTGGAGCAAAAAGAATTTAAAAATTAACTCGGAGCCACTTTTGGATCCAGTTAAGGTGTATAAGCGTCCAACATTATTTGCAATTATTGGCTTTGCAACAACGTTTGTTTTGGCAATGATTGTTGCGTTTGGCTGGGTTGGACTGAAAAAAGTTCGCGCGTTCGTTAAAGAACAATAGTAAACGTAAAGCCAGTTGCTAAATAATGTAAGTTTGTTAAGCAGCTTCGCTAAAGATTCTTTACGTTTCGGATTTGCCCTGCACGATTCATTATGCGTTTTGTTAGCGATTTATCGCTTACCAAAACACGATCCGAAGTACTTAGTTGGTCAGCTGTGTCATACAGCTGAGCGGCTTAGTAACGTAGGTGGTTCGAAAGGCGAAATAATTCGCCAATTTCACGGCGCTAAAGCACGCGTGAAAAGTTTCGCCTAGATTCGGCAAGGGCTGGTCATCCGACGACAGAATCGCTTCGCTGAACAGCAAACTTGGTCATTTTATTTTAAGCGT